>NZ_JARXHW010000063.1:0-18549 GCF_031127805.1 Thalassobacterium maritimum
CTGTCTGAGTGCCCGGTTCAGAGAACCGAGCTTACGGGGCAGGTGTAGCCTCAAAACTCTGTTTTGGGGGGAGCGTCGTGATTGTGCCGGTGTCCGGAGCTGTCTGAGTGCCTGGTTCAGAGAACCGAGCTTACGGGCCAGGTGTAGCTTCAAAACTCTGTTTTGGGGAGAGCGTCGTGATTGTGCCGGTGTCCGGAGCTGTCTGAGTGCCTGGTTCAGAGAACCGAGCTTACGGGCCAGATGTAGCCTCAAAACTCTGTTTTGGGGAGTGTCGTGATTGCACCGGTGTCCAGAGCTGTCTGAGAGTGCCCGGTTCAGAGAACCGAGCTTACGGGCTAGGTGTAGCCTCAAAACTCTGTTTTGGGGAGCGCCGTGATTGTGCTGGTGTCCGGATATCTCTGAGAGTGCCACGTAAAGAACGATATTTACATTTTGTTTTTGCTGGCTTAGTCCTAGCTTATGTTTGAATCATTATTTCGCAGTTGGGACTTTGCCCAGCTAAGTTGCGGCACGCTACGGGCAGCCGTCGAGCGCAAGGAAAAGGCCGAGCTCTACACTTACGCGTCCGGCCGTGGATTACCCGACGATGTGAATGCTGCTGAGTTTGCGCAGGCTTTTCGTTCGAAGGCTTGAGGGGATCTCTCTCTGTAGCCTCATTCATAAGTTCTCTCCCCCCAATAAATAAAATAAAACAACACACGTCATGAAAATTAAATCTATAATGATCCAATTATTAATCTGCTTGTTGATGCTGTCATCAGCCAGTGCAGAGAGCACCAAGGCCAGCGTCGCTAAGGTCGACTACAATGAAATCGACGATTTGCTAGTTCAAGTGGTTTTGAACATGGCTGGCAATGAGGAGTTGGGGGAGCGATTCTATGCCAAGAAGGAGGCTGCGAAAGCGGCTCAAGAGAAGATGCAGTCCGCGATGATGCGTGGTGAAGCGTTCGACCCGAGGGCAGCGGCTGCGGGAATGATGCATGACGATAGCGATCAAAAGAAGGTGGACCAGCTGTGCCAGAAACATTTGTTGGAGCTGATTGAGCGGGTGTTTGAAGATCGCTATGAGATCATTTTCAAAGATGAGTATAGGAGTTCGCTGCTGTTTACGCGAGGTGCCATCGACGATGTGACGATGACGGTCAAGCAGGAGTTGTTAAAGGCGCTTCCCAGTAACTAAGCCCGATCACCGGCGTCCATAAGCGGACACTACACTAGGGCTGAATTATAAGCATACATGGGGGAGATCATTCTGCTCAAAAAAAAGCGCACTGCCAATTTTTTGGTCAGTGCGCTTTGGGTCGAAGTATTTTAAACGCAGCCTGCGATGCAGTCGCTAGCTTTTTTAAGAATCGCTAGCTTCTTCTTCCTCCGCTTTGCTGTCGCCAGTCAGGGATTCGCCCGCTTTGGGGTGCACTTTCTCCATAATGAGTTGAGTCAATTCATTGGCGAGCTCGGGTGTATCCTTGAGGTGGGTCTTGGCGGCTTCGCGGCCTTGCCCAATCATTTCACCCTTATAAGAAATCCAAGAGCCCTTCTTTTCGAGGATCTTGTGCTCGACTCCGAGGTCGACCAAAGAGCCGGAGTGAGAGATGCCTTCGTTATACATGATGTCGAACTCGCTCTCGGTGAAGGGGGGCGCGACTTTGTTTTTAACGATTTTGATGCGTGTGCGGTTACCGACGACCTTGCCGCTGCTCTCTTTGATTTGACCGATGCGACGGATGTCCATGCGCACGGATGCGAAGAATTTGAGGGCGCGGCCACCGGGCTGCGTTTCGGGACTGCCGAACATCACGCCGATCTTTTCACGAATTTGATTGGTAAAGAGCACGACGCATTGTGATTTGCTGATAGCACCGGTCAGGCGGCGCATCGCTTGGCTCATCATACGGGCCTGCAGGCCGACAGTGGTGTCGCCCATTTGGCCGTCGAGCTCGTTTTTCGAGACCAGAGCGGCGACAGAGTCGATCACGATGATATCGACTGCGCCGGAGCGAATTAGAGTTTCGGTGATGTTGAGCGCGTCTTCACCACTTTCTGGTTGCGAGACCATCAGGTTGTCGAGATCCACGCCCACCACTTTGGCGTAGCGCGGGTCGAGGGCGTGCTCGACATCGATGAATACGGCGTTGCCGCCTTGCTTTTGAGCCTGTGCGATGGCACTGAGACAGAAGGTGGTCTTACCAGAGCTTTCAGGGCCATAGATTTCGCAGATGCGCCCGCGGGGGAGACCACCTGTGCCCAGGGCGATGTCGATCGCGATGGAGCCAGTGGAGATGACGTCGATCTCCATTTTAGTGGCTTCGCCCAGGCGCATTAGGGCGCCAGGGCCAAATTGTTTGTTGATGCCGGAGATCGCGAGATCGAGGTTTTTACGGTCCCCTTCGGGGGTGCGAGCGGTCTTTTGGATTTGTGCTTTTGCGGCCATAGGTATGTTCTGCTGTGTTCGGTTGTTTAAAGTCTTGGGATTGCGCTTTACTTTGAAAGAGAGTGGAGCTTTGGCAAGCCCGAATGATAATTTGTTCACTACTTTACGGGGCTTGCTTTCTGTGACTTCTGCTCAATAGATAGGGCTCTGAATGAACTGACTGATATGAATGAATCTGAACAGCTAGAGGCCGCCCGTTTACAATCAATCGCTCGTGGCCTGTGTTTGGCACGCTTGGCGGGCTATGTAATGGCAGTGCTATTGCTGGTGCTGGGCGGCGCGGCTTTGAGCCAGGGGCCGGGGGCATTTGACAGCTTTAAGGGCGCTTATTTCCTCGTCTATGCAGTTGTGCTGTGTCTGCCGTTTCAACGTATGCCAGCGCAGACTTGGCCTTGGGCCTATGGGCTGTTGGTGGCGCTTTCGGCCTTGTTTGTTTTTGTCATGATCGCGGTGGTGATGTTCGCCTATATGGCGGCCGCGGAGCGCGGCGAGCGCTTGGGCATACCTGGTTTTGAGGGGATGTTGATCTTCTTTGCATTGCTGCAGGTGCCGGTGGTGCTCTTTCAACGTAAACCTGATTTGTTGGATTAATCATGAGTTATAAGCACGCGATCTGGGATTGGAATGGAACATTGCTCAACGATACTTGGCTCTGTGTCGAAGTGCTCAATGGCTTACTGGCGCGTCGTGGTCGCGGCCCGATCACAGTCGAAGACTATCGGGGGAATTTTGGATTTCCGGTGATCCACTTCTATGAATACCTAGGCTTCGATACTGACGTCGATAGTTTCGACCAAGTGAGCCGCGAGTTTATTGGCGACTATGAGGCGCGCTGGTTTGAAGAGTGTGGGCTGCATGCAGGTGTCAGTGATATTTTGGCTGCAATGAGCGGGCAAGGGATGACGCATTCGGTGCTGTCGGCGGCTAAGCAGGAGGCGCTGGACTTGGGGGTGCAACACTATGGCATTCGCAGCCATTTTACGGGTTTGGCGGGCACGGATAATATTTATGCTCAGGGGAAGGTCGCGCGCGGCGAGTATTGGATCCAGCAATTGCCTTGGAAGCCGGAGGAGGTGGTCATGATTGGCGATACTTTGCACGACTTCGAAGTGGCGCAGGCGATCGGAGTCGATTGTATCTTGCTGTCACATGGACATCATACCAGGGATCGGCTGTCGGCGACTGGGGCGCCCGTGGTCGAATCGTTGAAGGGGATCTTGGACTTATTGGATCATTTGCCGCCTAATCGTGTGGCTAGATTGTAGCTTTGTCTTTACAAATTGTTTAATTTGTTAGCTGTGCTGCGTAGTCTTGACTGATTGTCTACGTTGAATGACGTATCTGGTTCTTGTTTAGTGTTTTAAACTTACGTAAAAGGCTTCGTTGTCGCTGTAATAGAGTTGATCTGCATGTGGCATCAGTTTGTTTTTGGCATCATGGGTGCCATTTATGATATTACAGACCACATGGAGCAGGAGAGTCCTGTAATTGTGGCGATGCTGCAGGGGGCGGAGTCTCGTCGAGCGGGGCTGACTTTGGTGGAAGTGATTGTGGGCCTGTTTTTGTTTTCACTCACGTCGCTGGGGCTGACGGCTTCTCTCATTCAATCCTTAAAGGTGTCGGATCAGGTGCTAAGCCGTTCGACTGCCCATAGTATTGCCTTGGGGTATTCGGAACAATTGATGGCTTATTCATATAATGAGCTGAGAGATGCGCTGTCTTTGGGGACTGGGTTTACACTTGTGGCGACATCCTTGGGAGACAGCACTGTCAGCACGGTTGAGCAAACCTTTGTGTTTGGCCAGCAGCAGGAGCAGTTGATTGTAATGGATATCGACCGGGAGAGCCAGGAGCCGATTCGATCGATGCCGATGCGTTTGACGATCAATGCAACGAGCTTAAATTCAGGGGGTACGCCCCTGAGTGCTTTAGAAATTACAATTGATTACAGCTATCTGCGCTCAGGTGTGAGCGAATCTAACGATGCCGCATGGGGGACTGGATCGGTCAAAGCTGTGAAGTCGCTGGTAGATATTTATTAGCATGAAAGCTTCTGTAATATTTGATTCGCAGCCTGCCCGTCGATCGTACGCGGGCTTCACTATGGTGGAGGTGATTGTTGCTATGACGATCGGGGTCGTCGTATTGGGCTTTGTTTCCGTCTTTTTCGTGGATGCGCTCAAAGTTTCCTTAGGTGTCACTAATAACTTAGATATTGAAAATTCCATTCGTAAAATTACCGACCAATTGAGCTCCGATGCACGTGAGGCGAATAGTTTTGTTATCTATAAAACCTTTTACGACGAGGGGCATGGCGACGGTGGTAGCTTTAGGAATCCGGCAGAAGATACTTTGGTGGCGAGTTATCGCATGCAGGCCGGGGAGTCTGGTAATTGTTGTGTCTTTGTTTATAATGGCGAGGATTTGACTCCCTTGGATCTATCGCCCGCACCGATCGAGCGTATCGTGGGCTACTACTTAAATGATGAGGAGGGTTCGGAAGCGATTGAAATTAAGCGATTCGACATCGACATCCCGACGGCACAACAAGCGAACGCTGTTGAAGATCTGATCCCTGCTGCGCTGCAGTCGAGTCAGCACACTGTATTAGTGGAGAGTGCCACTGGGCTAATCTCGGGTGATCTTTTTTATAATATGCTAGGTCGTAGCATCGTGATTAATAGCGAGATTATATACGACTTACCGAGTAAGAATTCAGGTGGCACGTATAATTTCACTGTATCACCGAGGGGATGAAGTCATGAGAGATAATAGATATACAAATGGCAGCTCTAAGAGAGGATCTGTGGTGCTGATGGTTTTGATCATGGCGACTGCTGTCATGGTGATTGCTTTCTCTCTACTCAAAACCACCACGACTTCGACGCGTGTTACGGATCGGCATGTGGCGCGTTTACAAGCGCAGTCTACCGCGGAGGCGCTCTTGGAGTATGGCGTGGCTCAGCTTGCGGATCAGCTTGAATCAAAAACATCGTTCACCGAAGATGAGTTGCAGCCGGGGAATAGCCCTTTGGTGATTCCGAGTTCAGCGAGTGCATTTTTCGAGGGCACAGATGTTAACATGGGCTCTCTGGAGTTACGTGCAGGCGTGTTACCTTCGGGGGATTGGAAGTATATCAGCCCGATTGATTTATTGTATGAATATGATGAATTGGCTGGCAAAATCGTGTTTAGTCGCGAGGTCGAGCTCTTTAGTAAGGCCAGTGTGCGCTCAAGTGTAGGCCCTGATGTGACTGCGTATTTGGCGGAAACTTTTGTGGTGCGAGATGCGCCGCTTTTTACAAATGCGATTTTCTATAATTCAGACCTAGTATTTAATCCAGGATACGACACCGATGTTGTAGGGCCGACTCACACCAACGGCAACCTCAACGTCGAGGTGAATTCGGGCTACGATCTTAGCTTTTACGGTAAAGTGACCGTCGTGGGGGATCTGACTCGTGGGAATACATCGGGTGGTGGCGGCGGGATTTATTTTACCAGCAGCGCGGATCCAATTACCTTAGCTGCGATGGGTTCTGGGACTTCGACTTTGGATTCTAGCTCCTCTTCCTGGTTGTCACGGGCGACCGATCGCTGGAATGGCTTCGTGCAGGATTCGGCAATGGGCGTCGAAACTCAAAATGTCGTGGCATTCAACGATTACACGCCGGATGATCCAACTACGCCGGCTAACGAAAGAGATAATAGTGCCTATGCTTTAATTGAGCCCCTGTTGCCCGCGGATCATCCAGACCGTAAGAGTGACAGTGTGCGCAATCAAAAGATGCAATATAAAGCAGGCCTTATTATCAAGTTGGAGCCTGGCGGAGTCTTGAAGGGCTACACGCCTGTTCGAGAAAATAGCTCGGTGGCTTCGAGTGCGCCTACCAGCGATGCCGGGGGCAATATTCAGTATGCTGAAGTGACTTTACCTGCTGATGTGATTGGGGACCCCGATCCTACGTTTACTTCGATCGAGAATAATGCGCCTGAGTATTATGGTACCGAAGATACGACCACTACGGAGAGTTATACCTATACCACTGGGAGGGGCAGGGATAAGCAAACACACACGGGCTATACCACGACGACCACGACGACAGTCACCAGTGGCTTATACGATCATCGCGAGAATAAGGCGGTCGATACGGTTGCTCTGGATGTGGAGCGCTTAAAATATTATATCGATAATAAGGACAACTCTTCGACAGGCTTTGATGGCACCTTCGACGTAGATAGTCAGTGGAATGGCGTGGTTTACGTGGAATTTCCGACCTCCCGCTCGACGACCGACGGAGTATATGATTATGGCACTTCCACCAATAGTTATAATGTGGTGCCAGCCGTCGACTCGGATAGCTCCGGCACAGAGATGGCTTTGATGATCATTGACGCTAAAGAGGTGCCGGAACCCACGGGTGTTGTAGAGCCGGGCTTTACCTTGGCTTCGAACGCGCCGACTTATCTCGTCGGCTCATTTAATGCAGATGGTGTGCCGCATCCCAAAGATTCCACGGAGCCGGATAACAGCGCGGAGCAGCCTGCCGCGATTCTGGTCGATTCTTTGACTCTGCTCTCAGATAATTGGGAATCGAATCGTGCCAACACTTTGGTGGATGGTCGAAGCGAGATTCAATCGGATCGCCCCGCAAATTCTTATATCGAGGTGGCGGCGGCATTGGTCACGGGGACTCCCAATGATCTGCCTTCTTACGCGCCTTATGCGACAACGGATGCCAGTCGTCCTTATAGCCTCGGGGTGATTAACTTGCCGCGATTTTTAGAGTATTGGGGTTCGTCCAGAACGGTTACCATTCGCGGCTCTTTGGTCTCTTTGTTTGAGAGTGAAGTGCGCCCCGATGGTGCGCCGACTAATTTCAATGATTACTATGTGCCGCCGACGCGTGATTGGGGCTTTAACACATTATTCGCTGAAGGCAGATTCCCGCCCGGCACGCCTGTGATTCGTAATTATCGCAGAGTCAATTTCTCAAGTATCACTAAGAGTGAGTACGAAGCAGCCATTCAAGAATTAGACGACCTGTAATTATGAAAATACGATTCTTACTTGCTCTCTTGTTTACTTCGAATGCGCTTTCGGCGCAGACTTTAGAGTCGCGGATTTTGGTCGAGCCGGCGGAGTCGCTGCCGGTCACTGTTCGTTTGAACCGTGAAGAGGTGGACCGCTATCAAACCGAAGCGTATGCGATCACTGCGGGGGGGCAACTTACCCTGTCGGGCGGCTTGAGCCGTCAGTGGCGCATCCCGCTAATCAGTGGCGGCAAGGCCTTGACCTTCGAACTGGGCAATCTGCGACATGTCGCCTGTGAACTGCGTATCTATCCGGTGGGTACTTATGCGCTTGGGGGTTGGGAGGATTCCTTACCTGTTTATTTAGAGGCTGCGAAACAAAACCCAGCCAATGCAAAGCTCCGTTTCAAAACAGATGCGGCGGGCGCGATCACATTTATGCTGCCGCGCGAGAGTCGGGGACGTGAGATTCGGGGGGCCGATGGCGAGATCGTCTTCTCCGATAAGAGAACGGTGTATCCGACGCTCTGGGGGAGTCCGTATTATATCGTGGAGTATGCGATGACTGATAATGAGAACACGGAGGAGGCCCAGGATTTGAAGGTGTCGGAGTTATTTCTTAGCACGCGCTCGACAGATGTGCATTTGATCTTTCGAAGTTCTGAAGAATCGCACTTCGGCTTGTTTCGCTCGCTCTTCGGCTATCTTAAGAGTTTCTACATCGTGGGGCAGCGGTAGTTACGCGTCGGCCCTTTCTGGCGTTTTTAGTCGATCCTTGCTCAAGCAAAAAAACGCCCCCACCAGCTTGGCTGAGGTGAGGGCGTGAAATGTATGGCCGCGTGGGCTAGAGCTAGAGTACTTAGGCTTCGACTTTAAAGCCGAGTGCTTCGTCGTCGAATTGCATGCTGGCAACATGTGTGGCCGGGCCTGTCATGCGGATGGCAAAGTCGTCTCCGATGTGGATGCCGATCTTGCCGCCGGGCATGTGCACGGTGATGTCACGGTCGCAGAGCCCGATGCGATGGGCGACGGCGGCGGAGGCGCTACTGCTGGAGCCGGAGGCGAGCGTGTAGCCTGCGCCGCGTTCCCAGATCTCGATTTGAATGTTGTTGCGATCGATGACTTTTAAAAACTGAACATTGGTGCGGTTCGGGAAGGCTTCGTGCACTTCGATGGCCGCACCATCTTCGTGGGCTTGCTGAGCGCTGATTTCGTCTTGTACCACGACACAGTGTGGATTGCCAATATCGGCGATGTAGACAGTCTGTGTCTTTCCGTTAAAGCTGAGTGGTTGCCCAAAGTTGTGATCACTTTGCTCTGGGCCGTCGACGGGAATGTGGTTCATGGCGAAGTTTACTTTGCCCATGTCCACTGTGATCGATTCGGCACCGTCTTCGATCTTACAAGTGACGACGCCGCCAAGCGTATCGACTGTAAAGGCCTCGTTCTTGACTGCGCCGGTGTCGTAGAGGTAACGGGCGAAAATTCGCAGTCCGTTGCCGCTCTTTTCGGCTTCGCTGCCGTCGGGGTTCATAATGCGTAAGCCGAAGTCGGCCTTGTCGCTTTTGAGTGGACCGTAAAGAATGCCGTCTGAGCCGAGACCGAAATTACGGTGGCAAATGCGGACAATGTCGTCCTTTGCAGGCAGTTCACTGGCGTCCTTAGGGTCGAGGACGAGATAGTCGTTTCCGAGTGCGTGGTATTTGGCGTAGTTCATTCCTAGCCAATGAAGCGGGCTTTGTATCGGAAGCAAATATTAAGTCGGAAAATTGCGTGAGCGACCTGTGTATGCCCTTTGAGTACTTCAGCGGTCGTTTGCATCGTAATGGTGCCGGTGACTTGGAGCTTTAGTTTACCAGGGTTTGTTGTATGAAGCGTGCCTGTGCTGTGGTGCAGATCTTACCTTTTTGGCTGAGTTCTGCTTTGAGCTCACTCAGTCTACGGTAGCGACGCTCGACCCAGACACGGATGTGAGCGGTGGGCCCGACCTCGACGGGACGGCGGTAGCGAAGCTTCAGCTCGGCGGTGGCGCCATAGATGCCGAGCCCCATCAGGGCACAGGTCATGGCCTCATCGATGACGAATGCTTGTAAGCCTCCGTGCACCATGCCGTTAAAGCTGGTCATCGAGTCTGTGAAATCGATGGATGTGCGCAGGGTGTGTGGATCGTCCAGGGTGAAGTCCAGTTTGAGCTCGGGGTGGGTGCAGGCCAGGCAGCGGTTGTGTCCTTGTGTGCGTAAGCGGCTGAGTTTTATAACGCTGGTGGCTTGAAGGGACTCTTTAATTTTCATTAGGATCTTCATGTGAATGTTCGTGATGCGCGTGTGCGCAGAGTGCGCTGTCGGGGAAGTCCGGGCAGTCGCCTTGGTTGTAGGCATTGAGGGTTTATCGGTTGAAGAGTTCAATTGCCTGCTTCAGAGAAAAGCCGTTGGCGACCAGTGGTTGTATCGCTTCGGCAGCCAGTGCTTTGATGGCCTCGGGACCGAAGCGCCCTGCCACGACGCGTGATACGCCCTGTGATTTAAGTAGCCGGACCGCTGCAGGTGCGGCGTCGCGCTTGAGCTTGGCCCCCGGGTTTTGTATGTGCGCCCGCAGGCTGCCATCGGGGTGAATCATTGCGAATCCGTGTGCACGTCCGAAAATGCGCTCTACCGGACTGTCGCTATGAGGATGTTCACAGGCGATCGCTAGACCACCGCAATGGGGCTGGGACGATGGCTCGGCGTTATGAGATTCGACGAGATGCTCGGGGGGCGTGAGGATGAGATCCTCGCTGGCGTCGAGATAGATGGGGGCGCGTTGTTCCAAGCCGAGGGCGATGGCGCGGCGTGCGCGCTCGAGCATGCGGCCGGCGGTGCTGCGGGAGACGCCGACTTTCTTGGCGGCGTCTTCGATGTTTAAATTGTGCCCGTCGGTGAGGCGCATGATCTCGAAGTCTTCGATGGCGACTTCGACGGGGGCCGATTGATGTTGGGTCCAGCCAGCCGGAATGTAGATGACAGGGGCGGGTAGGCTTTCCAGGGTGCGTGCTTTGCGTGGTCGTGACATAATTACCTGTGTAATTATGGGAATAATCCCATAATAGTCAAGTGGCATGGGCCCTTCGTCTGCTCGTTTTAAGACTAATTAGTTGCGCTTCTCACTCTGAGCAGAGGCTCTGTGGGGGTGGATTTCTCTGGGCTCTGTGAGAACTCATCGCTATGTATTGCGGCAAATAACCGTGAATAAGATTCTAAACATAAAAAGCCGCATCGCGGCCCACATTGATCAGCTTTTCGGGCGAGCGGGTGGGGCGGTTGAGGTCGTTGGGAGTGCGGAGCCGCCTCCCGCGCCGCAGGTGTATACGCCAGAAGTGTTTGCCTTGGTGGGCAAGTCGGGCACGGGCAAGAGCTTCCGGGCGCGACTGATTGCAGATACTCGAGGGATCGATGCGATTATCGACGATGGCTTGTTAATTCACAAAGGGAAGATTGTGGCGGGGCGTTCTGCTAAGGAGACCACCCACTATATTGCTGCGGTTAAGACGGCGATGTTTTATGATCCAGAGCATCTGAAAGAAGTTTTGGCTGCCTTAGAGGCGGCCGAATATTCGCGCATCCTGTTACTTGGCACGAGTGAGCGTATGATCTTACGTAACTGTGATACCTTGCGACTGCCAGTGCCGGGCGAGATCATTAAGATTGAAGATGTGGCCTCGCAGGAGGAGATCGCGGCGGCGATTCATGATCGCAAGACGCATGGGAAGCACATTATCCCGCTGCCTGTGATTGAGGTGAAGCAGGCCTATCCTAAGTTGGTCGCACACGCGATTAAAGTGTTTTTTGATCGTACCCGACACAAGAGCGGCTACGATAAGACGATTGTGCGGCCGAGCTTCCATTCCAAGGGGACGGTCACGATCTCGGAGGTGGCGCTGACGCAGATGATTCTGCACTGCATGCGCGAAAAGGCCCCTCAATTGGAAATTCGCAAAATTCGGATCGCGCAAGGCGATGAGGGCTATCGTATCAAGATGCGGGTCTCGCTTCCCTTCGGTACCGAGGCGGCCAATACCTGCCAAGAGCTACACGATTATGCGATCCGCCAGGTTGAGGCCTATACAGGGATCCAAATCCGCTCGCTGGATATCCATATCGAAGCGGTCGAGCTGGATTAAAACGCTTAGTGCGGTAGGGCCGCCTTGCCAAGGCGGCCGTTCGCCGATTTTGCCTCAAACGTCAGCGAACCTTATTTATGTCCGCAGCGCTTCATGCCAACGGTCGTCTCGGCGAGACGACCGTTGGCAGAGATTCAAAAACAGATGAATCTGCAATGAGCTGACTCTGATGTTGCGAATGCGGAGATTCGCGATCCCGGGGGGGGCTTAGTCTTCGAGCAATTCTTTGGGCATGTCGGTGTCCTTGAGGCGTTCGATCTTGGCGCCGATTGCACTTAATTTTTGTTCGAAGCGCTCGTAGCCGCGGTCGAGGTGGTAGATGCGTTGGATCCAGGTGTCGCCCACGGCTGCAAAGGCCGCCAGAATGAGTGCGGCCGATGCGCGTAAGTCGGAGGCCATCACGGGCGCACCGGAAAGTTTCGTGGCGCCTTTAATAATTGCGCTGGGCCCTTCGATCGAAATGTCGGCGCCCATGCGCTGTAGCTCAGGTACGTGCATGAAGCGGTTGGGGTAAATGCGCTCGGTTATGATGGAGAGGCCCTCGGTCTGTGTCATCAACGCGCCTAGTTGCGCTTGTAGGTCGGTCGGGTAGCCGGGGTGGGGCAAGGTGACGACATCGACGGTCTTGAGTGAGCCCTCGTAGGGCAGCACACGAATGTAATCCTCGCCCAGTTCCATGGGCAGTCCAGCTTCTTCTAATTTGTCGAGGAAGGCGCCTAATAGCTTGGGCGCGATGCCCTTGACCGTGACATCGCCGCGGGTGATGGCCCCGGCGATCACAAAAGTGCCTGCTTCGATGCGGTCAGCGATCACGCTGTGCTCACAGCCGTGCAGCTTCTCGACGCCGGTGATCACGAGCTCGGGGCTGCCGATACCGGTGATCTTGGCACCCATTTTGACCAGCATATTACACAGGTCCACGACTTCGGGCTCGCAGGCGGCGCATTCTAAACGAGTGGTGCCGGGGGCGAGGGTGGCCGCCATTACGATGTTGGCGGTGCCGGTCACGGTACTGCCACTGCGCCCGCCGAGGAAGATGGGTCCGCCCTGAATTTCAGAGGCGTCTACATGCACATAACCGTTGGCGATTTCGACTTGGCAGTTGAGCTTTTTAAGTCCTTTGATGTGCAGATCGATGGGGCGCGGGCCGATCACGCAGCCGCCGGGAATGGAGACTTCGGCCTTGCGCATGCGAGCCACCAGGGGCCCGAGTAGGCATACGGAGGCGCGCATCTTGCGCACTAAATCGTAGGGCGCGATGTGGGTGATCTGCTTCGAAGTGATCTCCCATACACCGGGCTCCGGTTGCACGGTTTCTGCGCCGACATGACGCAAGATCTCGAGCATAAAGCGCATGTCGCTCAAGTCGGGCACATTGCGCAACACCACCGTTTCATCGGTCAATAGGGTGGCTGCTAAGATGGGTAAAGCGGCGTTTTTGGCACCGCCCACTTTTATCTGTCCGTTGAGAGGGCCGTTGCCGCTGACTTTGAAGACGTCCATGGTAGATCGCTACTGCGGGGCTGATTAGGACGCGGCTTGGTCGTTGTCGCGGCGGTTGTTGCGACGCGGGCCGTTGCCGTTACTATTGCCATTACCACTACGTTTACGGTTTTGCCCACTACGTGGGCCAGTGTTGCCGCCCTTGCCGCCGCGACCTCGGTTTTTGCCGCCGCCGCTGCGCGGGCCGCCTTTGCCTTGACCTTGCGGGCGTGGGCCGCGCTTGGAGCCGTCGCGGGGACTGCCCTTTTTAGCTGCGGGAGCTTCCTTGGGCCCGAGGCCGAAAATACTGAGGATCGATGCAATCAGGCCTTTTTTCTGAGGTGCTGCTGTCTTCTTGCCTGCGCCTTGGCCCTGGGGCTTGCGCTCCTTGCGTTCGGGGCGTTCGGCTGATTTCGCGGGGCGATTTTTGTCACGCTCCGCGCGTCGTGCCTCACGTTCAGCACGACGACTTGCGATTTTGGCCTCTACGCTTGCGATGGCGGCGAGGGTCTCGGCGCTTGGTTGCGGGTTGGCGTCGCTGCGCGGGGCGCGGGGCTCACGTTTTTGGCGAGGTTCGCGCTCGCTGCGAGCTTCGCGTTTTTGGCGTGGTTCACGTTCGCCGCGAGGCTCGCGCTCTGTGCGTTCTGTGCGTTCACGACGAGGCTTGCCATCGCGTGGGGCGCGGGGCTCACGCTTCTGACGTGGCTCCGTATCTGCCTGTGCACTTGGCTTGCCACTAAGCTTTTCCCCTTTTAACGCGTCGACCGCGCTGACTTCGCCCATCTTTGCGTTGCTGAGTGGGACGACTTCATTTTTGAAGCCACCACTACGGCGGCGAGTGCGAGGCTTTTTGGAGGCGTCAACGCTCGGTGTGTAACTTTGGCTTTGAGAGTTGTTTACGGCTTCTTCTTCGAATTCTGGCATGTGTCGTGTGGGTGGATGTGTGCGTGTGTGCCCTGTCGGCTAGAGCGGTCATAGCCTCAATTTTAGAGCGTTCGGTCGGCGTCGGCCGGCGTTGCGAAGTCCTCAGTTCTGGCAGCTGGCTGCGCGTAGGCGGTGGTTCGCATCGGGGCATCGACTTGCTTATGGCTAGAGAACAGGATTTTTTTGAGCAAGGGTTAAGTTCGAATAGTTGCTACTTGTTGGTAGAAAGTTGCTTGAGTGACTGAATCCGCTTGCTAGTGCTGAAATCCGATTCTACGAATCCCGACATGGATAAACTCGACGAAATTTTCGACCTTCAGGATGCCCTTAATAAGCGTATCGGCGTGAATACCGACGGCATGTCGGCCGAAGAAAAAACTAAATGGGTGCTCAATTACACGCGCGCCATGCAGCAAGAGATGTCTGAATTGATCGATTCAGTGCCTTGGAAGTGGTGGGCCAAATATCAAGAGTTTGACGAGCAAAATGCAAAGGTCGAAGTGGTGGATATGTTTCACTTCCTGATCTCTTTGGCGCAAGTGTTGGGCATGACTCCAGAGGACGTCTACGAGGCCTACACTAAGAAGAATAAGGTCAATCACGATCGGCAAGATAGTGGCTACGTCAAAAAAGACGAAGACGACTCACGACATATCTGAAGATGACGGGTTGCGGATGACGGATTACGGATTGCGGATGACGGATAGTCGAACTTCCGCCATCCCTCATCCGCCATCTATAATAATACCATCGCGAAGCTATGAACGAAAACCCTTTAATGATTCTGCTCTACGTCGGTGTGGCTGCCTATGTGGGAAATATGTATTGGGGGGACTATAAGGCCTCTCAGGCGGGCCAGCCCAACTCGGGTGCCATGCCGGGGGCGACCTCGGTGCCATTGGCTGCTTATGTGATCGGGGTGCTGGGTGCGCTCTTGCTGTTAGGCGTGGAAACAGGCGGAGAGATTGCGCTTGGCGTTGCCGATGAGCAGAGCGAGATGGTCTGGTTCTTTGTGTTCGCGATCGTTGCCGCGGGCGTGGTCGAGGAGGTCATCTTTCGTGGCTTCTTAGTGATCGAGAACAAGGGCAGGGCGCTGCTGATCGGCAGTTGCGTCGGGTGCTCGCTGATATTTGCCATCATTCATGCTCACTTTTGGAGCACTGAAGATGGTTTTGAATGGACCTTTACCTCGAAGGCGTGGTTGAGCACCGGCATCCTTTTTGCCAATTCACTTTGGTTCTACACCCTACGCTTCGCGCCTTGGAATCCTAATCGCTCGATCTTTCCCTGTATGTTGGCGCATGCCGCGAGTAACTTGGGCGTATTTGTCGTCAAGTTAGTGCAGGGCTACGTAGTCTTTTAGCGCTTTTCACGCTTAGGCGTGTTTTTCCAGTTTTTGTGTCGCATGAATGGCTGAGATTTGTACTTTTCCACGTTTTCCCAATTTCAAACTATCATGGAAAACATACCAAATGTCTTAGCCACTCGTTACGCATCGAAATCGATGAAGGCTGTCTGGAGCGCAGAAGGGCGGATCGCCCTGGAGCGTAATTACTGGATCGCGGTCTTGCGTGCGCAAAAAGATCTCGGGCTCGACATCCCGCAAGAAGCCATCGACGCCTACGAGCGTGTGAAGGACACGATTAATCTCGACTCGATCAACGAGCGCGAGGCGATCACGCGTCACGATGTGAAGGCGCGGATCGAAGAGTTCTGCGACCTCGCAGGGCATGAGCACATTCACAAGGGGCTGACCAGTCGCGATCTGACAGAAAATGTTGAGCAATTGCAGATCATTCAAGCGCTCGAAGTGGTTCGCACTAAGGCGGTCGCTGCGCTGTTGAAGCTGGCCGAGCGTGCGGAGCAGTGGAAGGAGCTCGTCATCACAGCTCGCACCCACAACGTGCCCGCCCAACCCACTACTTTTGGTAAGCGTCTGGCCATGTTTGGCGAAGACCTGCTCTGCGCCGTGCGCGAGCTGGATCGCATTATCGACAACTACCCGGTGCGTGGCCTCAAGGGCCCCGTTGGCACCCAAATGGACTTATTGACGCTCTTCGGGGGCGATGCCGCAAAAGTCGCTGCTCTGGAAGAGCGTATTCTTGACCACCTCGGCGTGGGCGCTGCGCTCGACACCGTGGGCCAAGTTTATCCACGTGGTCTCGACTTTGAAGTGGTCTCCGTCTTCGTGCGTCTGGCTTCCGGTCCTTCCAGCTTTGCTAAGACGCTACGCATCATGGCCGGTCACGAGCTGGCCAGTGAGGGCTTTGCCAAGGGCCAAGTGGGCTCCTCTGCCATGCCGCACAAGATGAACAGCCGTAGCTGTGAGCGCCTCAATGGCTTTGCAGTCATTTTGAAGGGCTACCTGACCATGGCCGGCGAGCTCGCCGGCGACCAGTGGAACGAGGGCGATGTTTCTTGCTCCGTGGTGCGCCGCGTCTTCTTGCCGGATAGCTTCTTTGCCATCGATGGCCTGATCGATACTTTCCTCACCATCCTGAATCAAATGGAAGTTTATCCCGCGGTCATCGACCAAGAGAACCAGCGCTATGGTCCCTTCCTCGCCACCACTACAGTGCTGATGGAAGCCGTCAAAGCCGGTGCCGGCCGCGAAGAAGCGCACGAGGCGATCAAAGAGCACGCCGTGCAAACGGTGCGCGATCTACGTTCGGGCGAAATTACTTCCAACGATCTCGTCGAGCGTCTCGCTGGCGATGCCCGCCTTGGGCTTAGCTTGGAACAGCTCAGCGAAATGATGGGCCGCGCCCAAGCCATGACAGGGCTCGCCGCCACCCAAGTCGACAAATTCTGCGCCACCGTGCGTGAAGAATCTCAGAATTTTCCCGCCGCGGCGGACTATACGCCGGGCGCAATTCTTTAAGATTCTTTAAGGATTGCTTTCGGAAAAGGCCCACATACACACAGTCACACTCTCTCTTTAAACACCCAATACGCATATGTCAGAACAACTCGAAGGAAACTGTCTAGTCGCCCAATCCGGCGGCCCTACATCTGTAATCAACGCCAGCCTCTCCGGTGTCGTTGCCGAAGCACTCAACCACGAGTGCATCGAAGAAATCTACGGTGGCCTCAACGGTGTGCTCGGTATTCTTAACGAGCAACTCATCGACCTCGCCGCCGAATCACAGCAAAATATCCGTGGCCTTCGCTACACTCCAGGTGCCGCCCTGGGCACTTGCCGCTACAAGCTCAAGCGCCAGGCCGACTTCGACCGCGTGCTTGAAGTCTTCGAAGCACACAACATCCGTTATTTCTTCTACGCTGGCGGGAACGATTCTCAAGATACAGCCGATAAGATCTCCAAGCTCGCCCAAGAGCGCGGCTATGCGCTCCGCGTCATCGGTGTGCCCAAGACTATCGACAACGATCTCGTCACTACCGACCACACACCTGGTTACGGTTCTGTGATCAAATACATTGCGACCAGCGTTAAGGAAATTGCCGCCGACAACGCAGCCATGGGGCAGCACGACTTGGTGCAAATCATCGAAGTGATGGGCCGCAGCGCAGGTTGGATCGCAGCCGGTGCCGCTCTGGCTAAGCGCCGTGATGAGCCAAACGCCGCACCGCACCTGATCTATTTGCCAGAAGTCGCGTTCTCGCCGGAGAAATTCATCTCCGACGTACAACACGTCCTCCAGAAGGAAAAATACTGCGTGGTCGTCGTGGGTGAAGGTCTCGTCGATGCCGATGGTAACTACGTATCCACCGACAGCGCAGGTGCCGATGATTTCGGTCACTCGCAGCTCGGTGGTGCCGGTGAATACCTACGCGCCCTCGCAGAAGAGTCGCTGCAAGTTAAAGCACGCTCCGTCAAGCTCGGCATGGCGCAACGCGCGGCCGTGCATTGCTCTTCCCAAGCCGACAACGACGAAGCTTACCTCGCAGGTCAAGCCGCCGTCGAAGCCGCAGTGGATGGACAGACTGACAAGATGGTCACCCTCGTTCGTGGCGAAGGCGACAGCTACACATGCGAGACCGGCCTGGCCGACCTCTCTGAGATTGCCAATGGCGTGAAAAAGCTCCCCGAGAGCTGGATCAACGAAGACGGCGTCAGCATGAACTACAACTTCTACAAATACGCACTCCCCCTCATCCAAGGCGAAGTTCAAGTGCCCTACGAAAACGGCGTGCCCGCTCTCGTTCAGCTCAAAATGGAAAAGGTCGACCGCAAGCTAGCGGCTCATATCTTCGAGTAAAAGTGTAGCCTCAATTCTCTGAATTGGGGGTCATTCGAAACGATTTTCAAGCCCCGTCGCGATAAACGCGACGGGGCTTTTTTTGTGCAAATGTAAGTTCCAAACTCTGTTACAGGTCATACCAAAGTAGCCTCGGTTTCGTTATGCTGGGGTTGGGGCGCCTGCGAGCCGCAGCGGGGGCTAAAGCACCCCGCCACTTGCTTGCGAATGCATTGAAAGGTAGCCGAGCGCTTTAGCCTCGGTTTCGTTATGCTGAGGTTGGGCCGCCTGCGAGCCGCAACGGGGGCTAAAGCACCCCGCCA
>NZ_JARXHW010000064.1:0-18438 GCF_031127805.1 Thalassobacterium maritimum
GTCCTGCATAGCCGAAGGCGACGCATGGAAACAAAGTTTCGAGGCGTCGCAAAGCCCAAGCTTATAGATCATATATTCTTAGAATCGGTATTACAGAAAGCAGAGTATCCTGAATGCTCGAGACGGGTATTCATCGTTTTCATACAAAAAAAAGCACTCCGCCCAAAAATGGAAACGGAGTGCTTCGTGAAAATCTCTTCTTCTACGACTAATTAGGATAGCCAGACGAATAGAAATAAAAGCTGATCAGCGGGCGACGACAGCCGACTTTTTACGCTTCACCCAATAAAGCCCCGCAGAGCCCATTAGCATGGAAACGGCGACCCCCGGCAAAGGCTGACCACTGGTCGTTGGGCTTGATGGAGCACCTCCACTAACGCGAAACGCAAGTTGAGTATATTCACGACCATAGGTATCATAGTTGCCACCAAAAAATAGTGAATCAGGACCATTAAAAGTGCTACTGTACTCCCACCCACGATGCCCAAAATCTTTGGCTGCAGATGTCAGTGTAGTCCCCTCGGAACCTGTGACGTAGAAAAACAAACTTTGGCCAGCAACAAAATTTCCGATATCGATCGAGACTCCATCAATAGCCACTTCACGCAAGGACTTTGCGCCCGTGGCACCATCTGTAATCTCCACAGTCAGCGTGTCCCAATCTGTAATGACATATCCTGCAGCCGATGATTCGGTGAAGAAGTCCAGTGTTAAACTACTGTCTTCAATCACATTCAATTTACTATAATCATAATTTACGTAGTCACCATACTGATAGGCGCCCATCAAAGAATATGCGCCAGTGAGCAATCCGAACATTGCGAGTGAGAGTGTCTTTTTCATAGTGTTATTTTTTAAATATTTAAAGTTTCAGCTAACCGTGAGTAGGTTCACAGTTAATTTACAATGCAATATAGCAAAAAATATGCCCGCGATCAAACAAAGGCTTAAACAGGAATCGACCAAGAGCCTACAAAAACGCACATACAACTACACTACAAGAAGTTAAGAATAAAGAATTCATCTAAAAATAAATCAAAAAAAAGATAAAAAACACCGAGAGTATTGCAGGAAAATTCATCAGCAACAAAGCTCAATGACAATATTTCAGCAAAAAATACCGACACATGTAATAAATACAGAAGGCTACAACCACTTGCTACAAATACAAACAAGGGAGCAATCAATCAAAACACAGCAAGTAAGCGCAAGGATATAGCAGCTCATGCTATAAAAGACTTGTCCACGTAAAATAGGCTGCTCATAGTCCCGCCCCGTGCTAGTTAACGCCCGGAATACCTCAATTTTATTTTCTCTGACGCTTTCAATGACCTTGAATGCGGCTCTGCCTGAACTCAGTTCGCTCGAACCCTTGGAATTCGACGAAGCCTCGCAGCGCTTAGTTGCGCGTGGCGATGCACGCTTGGATTTCGACGGAACTCGAATACGCGCGGATCGTATTACCTACTACCAAGATTACTCACTGGCAGACGCCAATGGCAATGTTGTCATTTCACGAGACGGTGGACGCCTACTGGCAGACCGCCTCAGTTACGACGGGCAAGAAAGTATCTTTTCAGTAGATTTGCTGCGCACGGGCCAATGGCCTTATTACGTAACAGGGGTGAGCGCAGGCGGCAGCAGCGAAGATGTAACGATTGACGGCGCGACACTTTACTACGGGGCCCCCAGTCGCTTCGGACTCAGCGCGAGTTCAGATAATGTCCACTACAAAAAAGAAGGCACCAGCGAGTATGTGGCGATGACAGGCGCAACCTTCCGCGTCGGCTCTGTGCCCTTTTTCTATCTGCCCAGCTATCGGCACTACTTAGAAGGTTCGCCCTACTTACTAGACCTAAATGCCGGCTCTGACAGCTCACTCGGCTACTACCTGCAAACGACCAGCCTCTTGCCTGTCACATCCTGGCTGCGCGCGGGTGCCAACCTCGATTTCTATAGCCAACGTGGTGTCCTTGCAGGTCCGACCGCGCAATACACATACAGCTCCACGACTCAAACTATCGTCGGAGCGCTAAGCACTGGTGCCATTCACGACAATGGCAGCGAATCGGATCGCGGCGTCGATACCTTTGGCGAAACGATCGATGCGGAACGTGGATTTGCCGAGTGGCGCCACAAACATCACATCGGCGAGCGCTTCACAGCCACTGCCTCGATCAGTTATTGGTCTGACTCCGAAGTGACCCGCGACTTTCGCGACGACATCTATAACGACAATGAGCGTCCCGATTCCTTTGCCGAAGCCGTATATGCCGGCGACAATTACTTGATTTCCGCATTCGGCCGTTTCAAGACCAATGATTTTCAGACGGTGCAGGAACGCAGCCCCGAAGTAAGTTTCGACCTACTGCCAGTGCCGATCTTTAATACAGGCGCCTACCATCGTGCCTCTGCCAGCTATGTTCAACTGAACGAAGACTTTGGCAACTATGCCCCACTGCTGACAGTCGAAGGCGAATCAGACCGCTTCGATCTGAGCTATCGTATCGAGCGCCCCTTCGCGCTGACAGACTGGCTCACTTTTAAACCTCTAGCGGGTGCTCGCTTCACCCATTACGAAAACCAGCAAATCGACCCACGCGTCTACTCGCCGGCGGCCGCACTCATCGACGACAACTTCAGCCGTCAAATTTACGAGCTCGGCTTCGACCTGGAAGCGCGCGCCTACGCCAGCTACCCAACCGTCAATAAGACTTGGGATATCGATGGCCTGCGCCACCTCGTGCGCCCCGTATTACGCTACCGCTACTACTCCGACCCCGACGACCTGAACGAAATCGCCACGATCGACCGACAGGTATTCGACTTACAGCGTCCACTGCTGGATTTAAGTGACTTGCGCAACGTCGACGAAATCTCCGAGACCCACCTCGTCCGTCTCGGCGTCGAAAACCTCTTTCAAACACGTGCAAAAGGCTACGGCTCCCGCACATTGGCAGCACTGAACTTCTACCAGGACATTCTCTTCGAAAAAGACCTGCGCTACGATGGCGACGAAGAGGACACTTTCAACGCCACTTGGGTGGAACTAGTATTGAGTCCTGCCCCATGGTTGAAATTCGACTTAGCGAGCCGCTTTAAGACCGAAAGCATGAGTTTGGAAGAACTGCGCACTCGCACCACCCTGACCAGCGGTGAGGCATGGGAACTGGGCCTCTCGACCGACCTACTCAACCATCAGATCGATCAATACCGCCTCGACTTCATTTACCGCATCAACGAGCGCTACGCCTTTCTTTCCGATGTCAACTTCGATGCAGACACCGGCGAATTCACCAAAGTTAAGCTAGGTCTACGCACCCGTATCGGCAGCACTTGGGAGCTAGTTTACGCCATCACCTTCCGCGAAGATGCGCAACGCGAGAGCGATGTTGAATTCCAACTACAACTGCGCCTCACTGGCGACGAGTAAACCACTCGCTCAAGCCGATGGAAGAAGCACTCATCCCAGATAACGACTTTGCCATTCGGCTCCCCGCATTCGAGGGGCCCTTAGACCTCTTACTGTATCTGATCCGGCGCAATGAAGTCGATATATACGACATCCCGATCGCACGCGTCACTGAGCAATACATCGAAATCCTAGGCTCGATGGAGAAGCTCGACCTGGAGGTCGCTGGCGAATTCTTCGTAATGGCCTCCACCTTAATGTATATTAAGAGCCGCATGCTTCTGCCTAAAAAAGATCAAGGCAGCAATCTGGATGTGGAAGAAGATGATATCGACCCACGTTGGGAACTCGTACAGCAACTGCTCGAATACCGAAAATTCAAAGAAGCCGCCGAAGACATTCGTAAACTGATCCTGAATAGCAACGACCTGATCGCGCGCATCGGCCCTCAAGATGCAGTCGAAGCCGTCGAGCGCCCCCTAAAGCCAGTCGACCGCGTGGACCTCTGGAACACATTCAATCAAGTCTTGCGCCGCCTAGCCGAGCGCATAGACGAGGGGCAGATCAATGCCGAACAAGTCACCGTCTCGGACCGGATGGAGGTGGTACTACTACGCATCCGGCACCAACCACATTTCCTCTTCTCAGAACTCTTCGAAGCCAGCACCACAATCACCACAATAGTAGCAAGCTTCCTTGCGGTTCTCGAATTGACGCGTCTAAATAAGATCCTAATACAACAAGACAGCGCCTTCGGCGACATCCGCTGCATGCGCGTGGAACATCCTGATCTCACCGCTCCCAAATTTGATTAAGCATTATGAACCGTATCGGCAAGCCACACAGTCATCCGTCAAATAAGCCTCCAGCGCATCTGATTGGAGTAGGCTTGGATAATAAAGACGGACATAAGCGCATCACAAAAGCTGAGCGCTTCGCCATCGTCGGCGGCTCACAAGAAACGCACGAACGTATGACAGAGACCGTGGTAAAAACCTTTGAAGCACTTGATCGCAAGGGCAAGACCCTCGATTCTATAGATAAAAAGGAACTCAACGACATCATTAAAGATAGCACACCTAAATAAGGTCCACTTGACAGCCAGCAAAGCCCCCATAGCTTACATAACACTATGACAGACCCCGAAAACAAAAACTCAGCCAACACCCCAGCTAATAACGGCACCAGCAATGGATCGGACGCGCCCAAGCCCGTAACACCGGCCACTCCTGCTGCGCCCCAAAAGCCTGCCGCTGCTGAAAAGACAAAAGCGACACCTTCCTTCGAAGAGCTTGCTGAACGCAAACCAGCCGCAGCTCGACCTGCATCAGCATCATCTGCTGCTGCGCCTGTTGCACCCGCTGCGCCCAGTAAACCAACACCTCCTCAGAAGCCCGCCAAACCTAGCCTTTCTTTCGAGGAGCTTGCCGAGAGCAAACCAAGCAAGCCAGCGCCTAAGCCCATCCCAGCAGCCCCAACAAAACCGGCGCCCGCTAAGCCAGCTGCTGCGGCGCCCGCTAAGCCAGCTACTGCGGCGCCCAATAAACCAGCTGCTGCGGCGCCCAATAAACCAGCTGCTGCGGCGCCCACTAAGCCAGTCGCAAGTTCCCCCAAGCCTGCAGCACCCAAGCCCGCTGCGGCCAAAGCCTCGCCGAGCAATTCATCTATCACCATCGATGAAGACAAGGGCACCAGTGTTGCCAGTCTTGTCATCGATGCAATTGCGGCCGCAGCTGCGATCGCATTTGCAGTTTTACTACTGCAAGACACACTCCCTTTCCTGAAATAAACACGTCAAAAAACTAAGACATTATGTCCGATAAAATCACAGAACTCGATAGCTCTAATTTCGATTCCACAGTCAGCGGTGGCTCAGCTCCCGTCGTGGTAGACTTCTGGGCCCCTTGGTGTGGTCCTTGTAAAGCGATCGCTCCGATCCTCGAAGAACTTGCTGCAGAGCTAGGCGACGCCGTCAAAATCTGCAAAGTAAACGTGGATAACAACAGCGAGATCGCCAGCAAATATGAGATCCGCGCCATCCCGACCATCCTAATCTTCAAGGACGGCTCTGTTTCTGAAACAGTTGTCGGCCTGACATCCAAGGACGACCTGAAGGCCAAGCTGGTCTAGTCAGCAAATCGCCCGTCGAATGACTTAAAACAAAGCCGTATCCCGCAAGGGGTGCGGCTTTTTTTGTAGCGACCTAGTGCCCCACAACGCATACTGTGAGCTGTAATACCACCTCCAAGAATATATGATCTATAAGCTTGGGCTTTGCGTAGCCTCGAAACTTTGCTTCCATGCGTCGCCTTCGGCTATGCAGGACACAGTCGGGGGGCGATCGGCATCACCCCGGTTCTGAGAACCGAGGTTACAAAAGACATATCGGCCATCGCCCCGGTTTTGAGAACCGAGCTTACAAAAGACATATCGGCATCACTCCGGTTCTAAGAACCGAGCTTACAAAAGACATATCGGCATCGCCCCGGTTCTGAGAACCGAGGTTACAAAAGATATGTCTATTAGGGCCAAACTTTTTTCGAATAGGTATAAGCGCAGCAATAAAAAGCCCCGCATCCATTTGGATGCGGGGCTTGGAAATTAAACAGAAACTGTTTACGCGCCGACTTGGAAGCGAGCGAAACGCTTCACTTGCATGTTCTCACCCATCTTGGCGATCATTGCAGTCAAGAGCTCTTGAACAGTCTGGTCTGGGTTCTTAACGTAAGCTTGCTCTAATAGGCAGGACTCGCTCAGGAACTTGTTCAGCTTACCTTCAACGATCTTTTCGATCGCTTGTGCAGGCTTACCTTCGGCTTGACCTTCAGCGACCTTACGCTCTGCAGCGATGATTGCAGGATCGATGTCTTCGCGTGATACGCAGACAGGGCTCGCAGCCGCAATGTGCATAGCGATGTCTTTAACGAATTGCTTGAAATCGTCCGTCTTGGCAACGAAATCACTCTCGCAGCTGACTTCGACCATTACACCGACCTTACCACCGAGGTGGATATAAGTGTCGACCAGACCATCGCTAGCATCACGACCAGCCTTTTTAGCGGCAGTCGCCATGCCCTTCTTACGAAGGAGTTCAACCGCTGCATCGAAATCACCTTCGGACTCAACCAAGGCTTTCTTACAATCCATAAGTCCAGCGCCTGTGCTTTCACGCAGTTCGCCAACCATTTTTGCATTAATTTGTACGCTCATAGTATTAAATATCGTATCAGTTTCAGATTCTATGAATTACTTGCTATCTTCAGACGCTTCAGGAGCGGCTTCAGCAGCAGGTGCTTCTTCAGTCGCAGGCGCCGCTTCAGCAGCAGCCTTGTCATCTTCGCCATAACCCGCTGGAAGTGTCACTTCGACATCGTCTTGTTGCTCGAACACTTGCTCACGAATGATTGGTCCTGCGCTCTTTTGAATCTTTTTCGCTTCGCGTTGAGCCAAACCGTTCTGTGCCGCTTCGAGGATCGTTTCTACGATGATACGAATGGACTTAACAGCGTCATCATTACCAGGGATGGGAAAATCAAGCACTGTAGGGTCGGAATTGGTGTCCACCAAACCGATCACAGGGATGCCCAAGCGATTGGCTTCAGCCACTGCGATTTCTTCATTCTTAGTGTCCACGATAAAGACAGCAGCCGGCAGTTCACTCACTTCGAGCATACCTTCGAAGTTACGGTTCATGCGGCTCATTTGACGACGGATCGCTGCTTCTTCCTTACCTGGAAGTTTTTCGAGTTCGCCCTCTTGATCCATTTTCAAGAACTTGCGGTATTTCGCAAGTGAAGTCTTGATTGTGGTGAAATTGGTGAGACCTCCACCCATCCAGCGATTTACGCAGAAAGGCATTTGAGCAGCAACAGCAGCTTCGCGCATGATTTCTTGCGCTTGCTTCTTTGTGCCAATGAAGAGCACATCCTTGCCCGAGGCAACGACTTCTTCAACCTTGGCGTAAGCCTTTTCGAGAAGCGCGTGAGTTTGCGCCAAATCGATAATAGAGATGCCGTTACGGTTATCGTATACGTATGGCTTCGACTTTGGATTCCAGCGGCGGAGCTGGTGACCGAAGTGAACGCCTGCATCGAGAAGGTCTTTTGGTGTAATGTTCATACTGTATTCAAAGCCCAGATAACCACTCTGGGAGAAACAATGTTTCTTTTTAGTTATTTGTTGTTTGGTTAATGAGACGAAATGCCCCGTTCCTCACTCAATTCTAGAATGAGAAGCGCAGAGGGATACCAGCCGCAGACTGCAAGGCAAGTGTAAAGCCTGTGTTTTTTATGTTTTTCGCCTAATTAAAGGAACGACCGCAGCCGCAGGTGCTGGTAGCGTTGGGATTACGAATATCAAAGCCCTTACCACTCAGACCGTCATCGAAGTCTACGACACTGCCATCGAGGTATTCAAGGCTGGTGGGATCGATTAAGAAAGAGACGCCATTGCTCTCTAAAACTTGGTCGTCTTCCTTCTTAGCCTCGAAGGACATACCATATTCAAAGCCAGAGCAGCCACCGGCTTCTACGAAGATGCGCAGCAACTGGCCCTCACTGGCTTTCTCTACGGCGAGTTTACGAATTTGCGAAACGGCACTATCAGTTAAAGTAATCATAGTTAACACGCAAAGCATCTTCTCCCCACCTGTCAATCAGAGCGATCAATACTTATACCAGCTCGGCTTGGCGGGCGGCTTCAAGCCTTGGGCCTCATAGGCAGTCTTAAAGTGCATTTTGGCGAAGTTCACCAAGGCATCAGCGCCCTTCTCTGCCACGATTTTCTTCGCTTGCGCCAAGACCTGACCACTGGCCCCTTTCACCAGCGGCTCACCGATTTCATCTGAAAGTCGTTTCATCTCACGCACATAAACGGCTCGTGCCACAATCGAAGCGGCCGCCACTACGGGGTCCGATTCCGCCTTGGTGCGACTGACCAATTTAAAGTCTTCGCGATCCTTCACATAAGCATCCACAAGTTTTTGCTTCGTGAACTGGTCCAACAAGCCCCAAGGCGCGGGACGCACATCCAATGCTTGATTGAGCGAGCGACCGTGATACCAGGCCAGCAACTTGTTCAGGTTACGGTCAAATTTATTATAGAGCTCATTATACTTCGGCATGCGTGCGAAGGCAGTCTTAATCACAACGCCCGGCGTGTTGCGAATCTCTTTATCCAATTTCAGGATACTGCTATCCGTCAGCTTCTTACTATCCGCGACTCCCTTCTCCATCCAACCTCGCACCATCGCCCCATCGGCCACCACACAGGCAGTCACCAGCGGGCCAAAGAGGTCCCCCTTGCCACTTTCATCACATCCTGCATGCAAGGTGAACCACTCCGGATGGTGCACCTCGTCATAGCCCAAACGTGGATCACCGGTAATTTGCGCTTCCAAAATGTCGCGCACGAAGTCCTCGGTATTCTTCCCGGAAACGACCAGCTTTCCACTCTGATAGCCGACCACATTGACTTTCTCCCCCTTGAAGGCGAAAAGCGAATACGCGACATCGTAGGGAAACCACACGCTACCCGCCTTCTCTTCCAACAAGTTTGCGAGCTGATCCATCTTCGTATCATCAAGCTTGATGGTATACATCGTCTTCTTCTTGGGACCTTCGTCTTCGATTATTTTAGATTTCTTTTTAGGCATGGGAAAAATGGGCGTGCACTTCAAATCATAGAATTACAAGACTGAGATCAAGACAGGAACTAGCACCCAGCCACCTAAAAACCGAAACAACACATCACACAAACAACCAAACTACATAGCTTTTACTTGATTCTATAGCTGAATTAGCCAGTCTGCCGAACTTCGGACTTTTACTAGGGTCCACACTAGAAGTCGCAGGAATAGGCTTAGGCTCCAACCTGATGACTCGATAAATTCCAAAGAGCTCGATTACTTTAAATGATTTCAAAACCCAAAAAACGTAAAATGAACCCCATGCTGCTCAACGTCTTGTTGATCAGTGGAGGCGTTCACGCGGTGGCCCTGTTTATTTTAGGCTCAATCACAGTATATAAGTACATCGTCCCGAGCGAAGCACAATTTGAAGAGCCCCCAGTGGTCGAACAAGTGGAACCCCCGAAGGAGGTCAAAGTCGAAATCCGCCCACAGGCAGCCCCACAACAACAATCGATGCAAAACCTGCGGATGAAGCAAGTGGGTAACATCACTGTGGCCAATGTGGATGTCGACCTCCCAAGTATGGAGCAATCCTTTACTGTCAGCTCAGGCTTAGGCGGCTTCGGCGGCGGCGCACTACTGGGAGGCACCCGTGGCAGTATTGGGATTGGTATGTCAGACATCAGCGTGTTTGGCTTAAAGAGCAAAGCCGAGCGTGTGCTCTTCGCAATTGACGCCAGTCGCACTATGTTGACCGACAAAAAAGGTGGCCTACACAGTTACCGCGTCATCAAAGAAGAGATCACAACCATGGTCAGCAACCTATCCACAGGTACACTCTTCAATGTGGTCTTCTATAACGATGGCCGCCTGCTATTCTTCAAACCTCGTCCAGTGCCCGCTGGCGATCAAGTAACGCAAGAGCTAATAAACTGGGTGGCTCCCATTAATAGCGACATCAACAAACTAGGCGCTCCAGGCGCCAAGAAAATAAAGATTGAAGCTTTGCCAGAGGAACCAGTCCACATAGCCATGAATAGTTATCAACACAGCGGCGGCAATGAGACTGCTTATTTGACACAAGTTTTCCTGGAGCAATCGATTGATGCCGTCTTCGTCATTGCACCACGACATTCAGGATTTCAGCGCATCGCTCGCCCCTACACCCAGAAGGAAAGCGAGGCATGGAAGAAGCGTACATCTGACCCACGCTATCAAGAACAACTCAAGGAGCACAATAAAGAGCGCGCTGAGCTGGTGAAGAAAGCCAGAGAGATCAAAGCTGAGCGCGATGCAGAACGCAAAAAACGCGGCTTACCCCCTCAAATTTTCGATGGTGGCGACTTTGTTCGTCGCATGGGGCTCAGCTACAAAACGAATCACCCAGGAGGCAAGCCGACATACTACATCGAAGAGCGCGATGTTGTGCGCTACTTCAAGGATTTAACTAAAGTGCTTTACAAGGATAAGAATGGCACGCCCCCTTCTATCAACGTGGTACTCTTTCTCGCAGGTGATGAAAAATTCTCAGAGAGCAACGAAGATCGCCTAAAAGACTACACACGCTTCTTTGGAGGTAAATTTCGCATCATTCGTGGCTTAGACGGCATCAAAGCCGCCAGCTCGTCTAAAGATACGAAGAATTAGGCATTCAGACTTGAATCCGCAATTGCCATTTCACACGACTCAAGAGCTCATGGCTGACTGAGCGACTCTCCTGCACACGCTGGCGGCTTCAGTACTGCCCCCTACTTAGGTTTACTCGCCGGCAAAGAAGTTGAATAGTATTCCTGATACATGCTACGACTCAGTGCCTCCGCTGCGGCACGACTGGAAAGACGTGCAAAGCGATAGCGCGAGACCAAGCGCATGACCAGGCAAAAGCGCGTCAACCACTGGGAGGCCTCCCAACTGCGATGGCAGACTTCGCAGGGCTGATTCAAAAACAAAAATCCACCGGTCTCGCGTAAGCGCCAACTAGACTCCACATCCTCCATCAGAGGCTGCTCGGGCATCAGTTGTCCGCGCAGCGCGGTCTCGCGATGGAAAAATTGCACCTGATCTCCGAAGGCGGTGCGTGAAAACAAGGCACGCGCATCGTTGAGCACCTCGATGGGCAATAGCTCGACTTGCGCCTGCTCAAAGCGCTGCCCTAAGGCGCCCCCGCACACACGGGGATCGGCCGCCACAGCAGCCTTAATTTGCGCCAGTGCTTGCGGAGCCAGCACCGCATCTGCGTGTAGCACACAGACCCAGCTACCGGAAGCCGCAGCGATTCCAGCGGCGATTTGCTGCCCTCGCCCACGCTCGGATTCGATCACGCGCACCGGCAATGTATGTTGCGCGACATAGGCCAGCGTACCATCCTGCGAGCCGGCATCCACGCAGATGATCTCTGAGGCAGGCAGGCTCTGTGCGGCGACGCTGTGCAATGCCTGCTTCAAAGGCGTCAGCACGTTTAGCGTGGGAATGACGATCGACACCGTGACCGCTTCATCGACGGGCCGCTTAGCCGGAAACATCACACGCCCGCGCGTGCTCCAAAATTCATACAGAAGCGCGAGCCCGAAAGGCAGCCAAAACACGCCGCGCTGTGAGGCAGTCAGCCCCCAAGTGTCATTTGACCAGACAAAGAAATAAACCGAGCTGCTGAGCGACAACAAAATCCAAGGCAAACTGGGGCGCAGACAGACAAAGGGCAAAATCCATGCCAGATACCAAAAGTGGACAGTGGGCGAAAGCACAATTAAGGCCCCCAAAATCCAGCGCGCCTGCGCATCTAAAGAAGAGCGCTCACGGGCGCACCAGCGCCAAAAACAAATGCCAGCGAAGACAGCAATCACAATTGCCGAACACAATGCCCGCGACCATCCCAGCCCCAGCAAGAGCACATCGTAGACCGGGCCATTGAAGCTGCGCGTGCCCCCAAAGCGAAACAAGCCTTCAAACAAAGCTGGTAGCGACTCCCAAAAGTAGAGCGCAGGCAAGAGCAGTGTGAGCACAGCAAGCAAGAGATACGGGCTTCGCTGGCGGACCAAGGCCCACAAGGCGGCCACAGGGCCAGCTCCTGCCTGTCGGCAACTAGGCGACGCAAAGAGGTACAATGGCAACAGTGGCAAGGCGATCCACTTCACGCCTGTGGCGACTGAGACCAGCACCATCGATAACTTTTCGCGCCCGACGGCTGCGGCCCACAGGCCCCACACCAGGGCCGCGACCATCAGGGCATCGAAGTGCCCCTCTCCCGCATACGCGATTAAAACCACCGGGGACAAGGCATAAAAGCCGGAATACTGTGGCGCCAAGCCACGCAAGCGCAGCAGGCGTAACAGGCCTGCCAAGGTCGCACAATCTGCCAACAGGAAAAAGAGCTTAAACGCCAGCGGATGATAGGCCACGGAGGCCACTGCCGCAAAGAGCAACTCCGCAAGCGGCGGATACGCCGTGGGTTGATCCTTGTGATTCATCTGCGCCCACTGCGCATCACGATAGGCGCGGAGGGCCTCGGCGTCGGCAGTCTGCGCGTAGGGGCTCAAGCCTTCGCTCACGAGCCGCCCTTCCCATAGATAGCGGCTCACATCATCCGATACCGCAGTAGGCAGCAATAAGACGCGCAACACAAGCGCGGGGATCCAAATCGCAGCCAATATACCGCGCTGACTCTTAAAGCGTGGAAACAGAAAAACGCTCAAGAGGCCCGTCAGCCCGATGATAAAATAGCAAAAGACGCGCGGTCCACCCGCGGCATCAAATTGCGGCGTGGCCAGCGCATAGCCTCCAGCGGCCAAGCCTGCCAACAGCAGGGTAATCAGCCAGGCGATGTGACGCACATACATCGCTCGTCTTATATGCCTGCTTCGGCCAAGCCCTTGGAGCCCACGACGCCAAAGCCGAGTGTATAGACGGCGACAAAAGGTATGAGTGCATATTGCCCCAAGTAGCACAGGACTGCGATGGTGAACGCGCAATAGACAGCGAAGAACATTTCGATGCGTGGCATCCAATCGCGCTTGACCAGATAGGACTTGAGACTGGTTTCGCCGGCCTTGGGCGTGCGCACGAAGGTGCTGTCATTGCCAAACATACCCGCCAACACGGCCTTGCCGTTGGAGAGGCAAATACCGAAGCCCACAATCAGCAGAAAAGGTAAGACTGCCAAGCGCTGTTTCCAGACATCGGGATGCTCTTGATATTGACAGACCACATAGCCCAAGCTGGGCCCGATCGCCGCTGGCACCAGCAAGCTGAGAAAGAGCACGGAACGATAAAACCACACCCCACTCTCTCCAAGAGTCGCGATCAGAGGCAGGACCAAGAGTGCAATCAAAGCCATCTGTAAGTTTAAGCCATAGCGGGTCAAATGCACGGTTGCTTGTAGTTTTTTAAATAAAGGCATCGGCTCACGCCAAACAGTCGGTAGCAGTTTACGCGCAGTTTGCAGCGTGCCCTTGGCCCAGCGGTATTGCTGGCTTTTGAATGCACTGTATGTCGGCGGTAATTCGGCAGGCACTCGCAGTGTGGGCAAATAATGGAAGCGCCAGCCTCGCATCTGCGCGCGATATGAAAGGTCTAGATCTTCCGTTACGGTATCGTGCTGCCAGCCCCCGGAATCGTCGATCGCTTCACGCCGCCACACGCCGGCAGTGCCACAGAAGTTCATGAAGAGCCCATTGCGATTACGAGCGGTTTGCTCAATCACGAAGTGCCCATCAATGCCCATTGCTTGCACCCGCGTGAGCCAGGAATGATCCTGGTTTACGTGGTCCCAGCGTGCTTGCACCATGCCACAGTTTTCATCCGCCCACAGGTGAGCCAGTGTGCGACGCAAGAAGTCCGCAGGTGGGATGAAGTCGCTATCAAATATCGCGATATATTCCCCCTTACAGACCGCCATGCCTGCCTCCAGCGCGCCGGCCTTATAGCCAGTCCGATCTTCGCGACGAAAGACTTCAATCCAGTGCCCTTGTGCACGTAGGTCCGCAGCCACTTGATCCACCAAGGCACAGGTCTCGTCATCGGAATCGTCGAGGATTTGTATTTCGTGGCAAGCGCTGGGATAATCGATCGCCGCCACGGCACGGATCACGCGCTCGGCGACATTGATCTCATTGTACAAGGGGATCTGTGTCGTCACCACCGGCAGGTCTTCTCGATCTGCAAAATGCTGCACAAATTGCGCCTCGGTCGCGGCATCGCTCTCCAAGTGGGCATTGCGCTTCCGCAAATAGAGAAAGAGCACCAAGTAGGTATTCATGCCATAGAGTAGTAAAAGCAGACTACAAGAGGTATAGAGAACGAAAACAAAAAGACTGAGCGGATTCATAAAAAAAGAGGTCATAATTCCCACGCGGGGACGCGAATCGATGCTAGAATGTTTCGCCTCGCTTACGAGCGTTCGATATAAACTGATCCACAGGCGTCAAGTCTTGTAACTCTTGCATCTGGATCGGTGAAGCGGCCAAGCGATCCAAAACCACCCCTCCGGAGCGACTTAAACGACCAAAACTCAGCACCCCAGTGGGGCAAGACTGCACACAAGCAGAGCAACGCACACATTCGGGGTCTTCCATCGGCAGCCCCTTATTGGCAAAGTTCATAATGTCGATCCCCTGATGGCAAACTGAGGTGCACACATTGCAGGAGATACATTTCTTTTTCTCCGCAAAAATACGAAATTGCGAGAAGCGGGCATATATGTGCATTAATGCTGCCAGCGGGCAAGCAAAGCGGCACCAGACACGTCCGGAGAGGTGGAAGTATAGGCCATAACCAATCGCCCCTGCCAACCAGAGGTCGATCAGCACTTTATAACTCAGCAGCTCGTTCTTATCGATAAAGCCGGCAATTGCCTTGTCGAAGCCCTCCCATGGCGTCAGCCAGCCCACAATGCGCAGCGCCAGCAAAACAAATGCGATCGCTAAGACCCACTGCCCAATCATGTTGAGACGGTTCCACTTCGGACCATGCGGCATCTTATGCCGATGTTGGTCGCCCAAGGTTTCAGCCATTGCGCCACAGGAGCAAATCCACCCGCAATACGCGCCCTTACCCCAACGCCAAACGATCAGCGGAATAATGACAAAAGTTTGAATGAAGCCGAATATAATCCAGCCCCAAATGGGCGCTTCGGTAAAGATGTTATAGATAAAGAGCGGCCAAGCTAAAATGAAGCCGAAGGAGCGCCAAAACTGGTTGGGATCTCCGCCTTGCCCATCGGAGAGAAAGGTCATGCCAAACCATTGCCCAAAGCCTCCATTGGTGAAAACACCATGATGATACAGGTAGGGGAATAACAAATACGGCAGTATAAATAAGGGAATCACTTGCACCGCCATCAGCGTGGAGGTCTGCAATTTCACGTAAGGCGTCTTACGACGACGCATGCGCCGGATGCCAAATACCACGATCACCGTGGTATACATCAGCGCGAAGGTAAAGCCGGGGTCATGACGTGCCGCATTGAGGAAGGTGTAGAGCAAACTCCCCTGCTCACCGAGCACGGGTATATTAAACGGAAACCACTGTCGGCTCGCAAAGATTTGCCACAAGTTGGTGCCTTCGATACCGAGAAAGCTTTTGTATGCCTTGAGATGGTACAAAAATGTCATCAACAGCATAAATGCGATGAGGCCACCCCAAATTTTCGGCGACCAATCGCCCGTCACAGGAATGCTGGATTTACGAAAGAAATCCAAGGGCGGCTCGCGTCCGATTAAAGTAAACACATAGTCGTTCTCGACTTGGCAATCCTCGCGATCCTCGCCGCAGACCACCACATGGTCTTGATGGATCTCCTGCAGTTGCGAGCTCATCAGCAATGTCAATTCTCCCGCCGCGGCGAGCTCTTTGACACGCTCGACATTATCGGGCTTCGCGCGTGAAAACTCTGCTTTACGATAGCTCAGAGTCACCTTCGCCCCCGCCTCGGATAATGCGATCGCGGCTTCTAGAGCCGAGTCACCGCCCCCGACGACCATCACCTTTTGCCCGGCATGCTCCCCGGCGTCAATCAAGCGATTCGACACCTTATCCAAGTCCTCGCCCGGCACATTTAATTTCCGGTAATTGCCGGTGCGGCCAATCGCCACAATCACACGTTGCGCCCGCACTGCCTCGCCCTCGGCCAAGGCCACAGTCAGCACGCCTCCCTCGCGTTCGATGTGCTCCACTTTGGCTCGTGTGGTTTCGATGCCATGCGCCTCTTTTTGCGCCTTGAGCTCCTGCAATAAGTCTTCCTTTACCTTGGACTCGAAGCGTAGTTCGCCGGCAGGTTCCATTTCGCTGGGATAGGTATAGATCGGCTTTTTACGAGGAAAGTTCTGAATGGTAGAAAAGCTCTCATCAGCTTCGTAGAGCACATAACGAAGGCCCGCTTTTTGGGCTTCGATGGCGGCGGAAAGCCCCGAAACCCCGGCCCCCACGATCACCAGATCATAAATATCTGTGTCCGCCCCCGCGCCTGGCTTAAAGTCGGACTCTTCTAAAATGCTTAGAACTGCCTTTGCGCCCGTATCGGCCGAAAACTTAAGCAGTGGCACGCCGGTGAGATCTCCGACCACTCGCACGCCCTTCAAACGCGTGCTGCCATCTTCGTTCACATTCGGACTTTTTTCAACACCTCCCGCTGGCCAACGTGTATGCAGCCAATTCGTATAACGTGAAATAATGTTTTGCATACTGATCACTTAGATTGATTGAGCGACCAGTCATAGTCGATCCAAATAACGTCATATTCCGTGGGCAGTGGCTGCGATCGATAGCGGTTTAAAAACAAGGCGGGTTGGCTCACTCCGAAATCAGAGGCATACCATTTAAATAACTCTGAGTAAGCGGTGCGTTGTTTCGAGGCATCGACCCGCGCCGCTTGATCACTGGCCGCGAAGAGACGCGTCTGCTCCTCTAATTGAGCCTCCAATTGCGCGCCCCGGTAGGGCTCCGCACGCAAGGGCGGACAGCTCACGCTGGCGCAGTTCACCGCAAAATGAATGCGAGGGTCCGGGAATTTCTGCAGCAAGATCCCCTTCTCGATGTCATCGAGGCTTAAGCTGCGCTCTCCCTGCTGAATATAATCCTTTTTGAAAATACTGAATGGAATCAGCCCGATCGACTTGACCGACTTGATGGGATAGCGCTCTAGGACCGCTTGTAGCATGCCGGCATTATAGAGGTTGATATAGAAGGCCTTCTGCTGCGCCGGCGAGAGCTGGGCCACGTCCACCTGCGCCCAATCGGCAAGCACGAGATCCAGCGCTTGCACATCACTGGTGTTTTCCGCCCAAGCCGGGTAATCCACGCCACTCGGCTGCACATATTTCTGCAAAAGCACCGCATAGATCGAATCATCTACTTGCCCATGCCCCCAATTGAGCAGGAAGAGAAAGCCCAGCGTCCGTAAAAAGTATTTCATGATGATTCGTCTAGAGATGATTATTTAAGCGGCAACTCACGCGCATCCGCAGGCACCGAAAAGTCCACCGCCTGCTTGCGGCTGTAGCGCACATTCGAAACCGTGCCCACGCCCTTCGGCGCATCGCCTACGACCGCATGTTGCTCCGAGTCCCAATACCAAAACTCATAGCGTGTAGCGATCACCGGCCCTTCGGCATCCACATAATCAAAATACTTAATAATCGATGGCTTCTCGTTCGCAGTCTCTAGATCTTTGCCAAAAGTCACGATGTAGGCCATCCCATCCACCAGCTTTGTCTTCGGATCGAGGTAAAAGCGATACCAGTCGTCGGGGGTATCTCCCATATCTTCGCCAAAGGTTTGAAAGACAGTTTGATAGCGCGTGCCGTCCACCTCAGCTGAATCTAAATCACTTAGGTTAATTCCGTCCCCCTGCATTTTGAAAGGGGCCATAATGAACCATGGCCAAGTCAACACATGAAAACGTCCCTTCGGCGCCTCCGCCTCCGCGGGGCTCACCCATGCCGTCTGGCCGTCGAAGATCACAGAAGTGCCATCTTTACGATCATAGCGTGCGCGCGGACCATGTGCTTCAAAACTAAAAGTGCCGTCTACAATTGTGTTTCCGCCAAACACGATCTCCACATCTGCCAGCACCACTTCCTTTTCCCACCACGCCTGCAGGCCATGCGCCTCTTGAGTCGCCGCCACAACCGCAGCCAAATCTGGCGCCAGCGGAGTCTCCGCCTGTGCCGTGCTAAAAAAAGACGTGAGGCCAAGCCCCACATTCAGCGATAGAAGTCCAAGATTTTTCAATGTCATAGCGATAGGATCGCCCAAGGATGGCTTTATTCCGAACAAAGCCGTTTTTGTTAATTCTAATTCAAACTCCCCGTATCCTCGGTTCTCAGAACCGGGGCCGGAGGCCCTGCGGGCCAGTAGGCAGTAGGAAGTGAGAAGTGGTGAGACCAGCAGCACGTTCCCCAAA
>NZ_JARXHW010000065.1:0-17797 GCF_031127805.1 Thalassobacterium maritimum
GGAATCTAGCCTCCGAGCGACTGGGCTGATGCGGGCGTGACAAGTCGCGCCCCTACGTTCTGACCGCCCGAACCGCTTAAGTCCGTGCCATTCCGACATGACCCCGTTCGGAGGTTTGTCGGTATTTAATTGCTTCGCCATCTTCGCATACGCTTCGTCATCACTCATAATTGATACTTCATCATTCGCCCTTTGGGACGTGCGGATGCCTTCGGTTGCGGTGAGTTTCATTCTACTTAGATTTCTTAGACTTGGAGGCTTTAGCTTTAGGCATCTTCGCATCAGTTTCTGCCGCAACTTCCTCCTCATTCTTCATGTAACTGGTTTCAAACATTTTTACACGAGGATATGCGTTAGTGGTTTCCCATTTCGCTTTAGATATTCCATCAGGACCTTTCCTCTTTAGTTTTTCACCAATACTTAAGCTCAGCGAAAAGAAGTTTACGAATTGACGAGGTCCAACTCCGACAAACGGGAGGAACAGAACTCGTTCATTAACATTAGGGTCGGACTCCGACGTCGAAATGGCGTCATCGTGCATTTCAAGCGCTTTACTCTTAGGATACGGTTCAATATAGATCACTTTTTTTATGCCACTTGAAATAATGTGCTTTGCGCAGTTGTGGCAGGGGAACGTCGTGCAAAACAAGGCTGCTCCGTCGCAACTTAAACCACGTCTGGCGCATCCCAATATTGCGTCCATCTCAGCATGAACGACTCGACCGAACTCAGTGATATCCTCAATTCCCGATTTCTTAATGTTTTTGGTTAAAGCCTCAAGCACCTGCTTATTAGTTATACCTTCTTTGAGGATCGAAATGATATCTGATTTCTCTTTTGCATTAAAGTCGTGTCCCCGCATGTAGTCTCGGCCTTTCGCGACGTCATATATGAGGTTCTCATCTGAGTTAAAAAGTGGCCAATATGAACCGCCTCCGGGCTTGGGGCATTCATTGGCTCCTGTTGATACGACATCGGTTCCTTTTGCTATGACTGCGCCCACCTGCCTTGACATGTCGGAACTCCTGATTGAAGAGGAGTATGCCATGAACATCGCATATTCATGAAATGTAGGAGTCTGGTATGGGTCCCCAAATATAATCTTTAAAAAGCGCTGTATCGAGTTGCATACCTTTTTATTGTTGCCGTTTTCCGTCAGGAAAAAATCAGCGAGATGAAATGCCTTACTCGTATTTTGTCCGTGTCCCAGTTCATCATCACGATCTCTTTCAATTAGATTCCTACGTAGTGTTGAATCAGCGATATTGCAGTAAGTTTCTAAGTAATAATCGCGGGATACTTCAGATGAATGAATTGCAAATAAGTAAAACCCTCTTCCGTAAATATTCTTTAATTCATCAACTTCGTCGGGATGTTTGATTGAATCGATTAAGTAGATGATGCGCTTAGACGTTAATTTTTCACGCTCTTGGCGAATTCTAGCCGCTGCTCGTTTTGCTAGAAATGCATTATCTGTTGTTTTTTTGCGGATCTGATTCCCGGCATCCATGAACCCCGTAACTCTTTCATATTCACCTTTACTGCTCGGAGGCTCCCCTAGGTATTCTGTTATTAGTGAGCTAATACTGATGTCCACTACGAAGTAATTATAGTGTTTTGCTAGAGCATGTATATTCGATTTTACTAAGGATCGATTACAGCCAATTGGTCCAATGATCCCAATTACAATTTCAGAGTCTTCGTGTGAATTTTGACTGTATTTCATAATGTTCTTTGGGGGCTACTTCGCTTTATGTGTTTCAATTAAGAAGGCTGCAGGTGCTTCTGATATTGTTGCAGCTCAATCACTTTAGCCCAACACGTGCGGGGTGCCTTCGGCTCCGAGGGGTTCAATGATCGCTGTTTCGAGTTGGGCTTTGGTGAATTTCATTAAGGTTATTATGCAAGGGCGCTATCGATGCTCTCTAAATAGGCGATAATTTCGTTCACTGTTTCACGAGCGAATTCGGCTCGGTCCTCCTCTTCGTGGGTGCCCTTATTCAGGTATCTCCATTCTCTCGAATCTCCGTTTATTCCAAGAAGGGATTCAAGCGGTGTCAGAATGGAACTCTTATTCTGATCTGCAAAGGTGGCATTCGCGATCTTGCATTTCAATTGCTCAGTGAGATTTCGTAGCTCAATCGGAGAAGTCGACGACCGCATTTTTATGCTCAGGTTGCCGTCGCCGTATCGATTAACATATCGCCAAACCTTATTTTTCGTTAGCGCCTCAAGAGCCTTTCTGGATTTGTCTAGCGCGTCTCGAACCTCATTTCTTTCGAAGTGAGATCGAGCCGAAACAATGTAGTTGCGAGGGGCACAATTTAAATCTACGGAGACATGAAACGCTCCATTCTGAGGCAAGAAGGAAACTGTCTTCGCCTGGCGCGCTTGTTCAGCGGGCAAGAGATTTTGAATATCTTTGAAGAACTCTTCTCCATGGCACGCGATAACTATTTGCTTGCCCCCAAAATCGATGTTTTCAAACAGCGTTCTCCTTATGGACTCTCGATGGTCCTCATCGATGGCATTAACTGGATCGTCGAAGATTAGGAGAGGGCAATCCTCCTTGAGGTTTTTAGCGCACAAGATAGCCAACCCAATGCAACGGATATGCCCCTCACTCAAGATGTGTAACGCATCAAAGAACTCTTCAGGGTCCTTTCTCAGCGAGATCTCAAGGCGTTGATTCCGGCTAAGTGGTAGTCGGATACTCGCAAGTTTTTCGATCTCGGCGTCATTCCGGTTGAAGGCATTGTAAATCTCTACAACTTTTTCGCCAAGGTCCGCGACCAATTGAGCAGGTAGTCCGTCCTTATAGTCATTCAACTTTTGAACAAAAGAATCGTAGGCACTAGCGATGACATTGTTTTGTGCGACGACCGCCTTCTCCGCTTCGACCTCCTTTATTAAATCAGCATTCTCCTCGGCAAATGTGGCTAATGCTCCTTCAGCTTTCCTTCTCGTCTCGGACGCAGTTTTCGTGCGTGTATTGAGCTCAACGATCTGCTTGAAATACGCGCGCAATTGATCGAGTTCGGTCTGTTTCTGCGCTCTCTCAGCTGTTGCCTTGTCGATCTCCTTGTCGGCTTCTTCAATTGCTCTCACCTGACTCTCAAGGTGCTCGAATGAAGACGAGTCATTGCCGGATGTTTGAAGCAACGACTTCCACCAATTGATGTCAGCTGCTCCTCCCTCAGTTGGTTGAATTTCTGAGAGAGGGTTGTTCTCGTTATTCACTGAACAGCAGGTGTTGATTACCCCAGATAGCTGAGTCAATGACGTCGAGAAACTATCCTGTAACGTTTTCACTGCCTCCTGTAGCAGCCCCAGGTGTTCAAGTTTCTTCAGCTCAGCGCCAGCGTGCGAAAAGGGGTTCTCCGCAACTTGTGAAAGCGGAGTCTGGCAGGCCGGGCATTGCTCGGGACTGCTTTCTTGTAGCTTTTCGACAGCCTCGTATAGCTGCTTAAAAGAAACCTGCTGGCTGAGTTTTTCTAACTCAGCTTGTTTGCGCTCAATTTCCGAAACGTCGTTCTCGATGGACTGCTTCAAAGCATCGAGGTTGGTGGCGGTCAGGTTGCGTTTTGGCGGTAGTTGTTTTTGCAGCTCAGTTTCAAGCTGTTTAATGCGCCCAGGCTTTTCATCAGCGCCCTTCAACTCCGCAACCATTGTGTCGAAACTGCATCCTTCGCGATAAGCCTCAGCGAGAACTGTCTCAGCCGTTTCGATACTTTTTACTTCTTCAGGATTTGTCGTCTTGAGTTGAAGTTCGTGGCCGGCGAGAACCACTTTCTTTTGTGCCAATTCCTTGGCCTTGACTCCTTCACGATCGATATAGCGGTCATCCATCTCGCTCGTAAAGTTGCCGACGAAATTAGTAAACGCATCGAGGCCGAACAGGGTTGAAATCAATTCAGTTTGTTTCGCGGGAGCCTGGGCTGCAATGCGAGAAAAATTGTCGATTCTGTTCTTCTCGACGAAACAGAAACGATAGAGAGCTTCGTCCGCCGATATCGCGACGTCACTCCCTTCAGCATCGAGCCCGATCAGTGCAGGCGGGGAGAACGAATTGGTATGGGCGTTCTTCAGGTAGTCTTGTTGACGGAGTCGTTTGCTTTCTGCCTCTGCGACACTTCCCAATAGTCCAAACTCCAACGCTTCACAGAAACTCGATTTACCCGTTCCGTTCGGCCCGTAGATCAGAACAAGCTCGTTGGATAAATCGAAATCCTCTTGTTTGGCAAATCCACGAAATGGACCAACAGAAATGCTTTTTAGCTGGGTAAATGGGCAGGTTTGCGATGTGGTCTGTTCAGGTGCAGGCTCGATACCTGCGCTAGTTGTCGTCCAATTTGCCTGAGCAAGCTCCACCAATTTTTTAATGCGCTGCCCCTGAGAAGTGGATAACGGGATAAGTGTCTCTAGGTGAGCTAGAACAAGGTTCGCGACCTTGCGCACTTCAGAGGGCGTCTCATCGCCGATGAGAGTCTGCAAAAAACGAATGTATTCAGATTGGATCATATGCTGCTCACGTGCTCTTTATTCGGGATTCGGAGGTCTCCCGAAATGAGTTTTGGGAGGAGGGTATCGCGGAGGTTGGTGAGTATGTCCGTTGCTCTTTGATGCTGACCTATCTTCTCAATGAGCGGGTAAGCTTTCTGGTCAAAGAGTTCCATGAGCTCTTGAGGGAAAGTTACGGTCTCTAAGTTTCCAACGACCTCGGGCCTGATGGCTGAGTAAGCACCTCCATCTGCAAGGTGTGCAAAATGATCGATGACGTCGTCTTGGGTCAGGCACAGGTAAACATAGGAGCGGCATGCTTCCTGTTTAGGGCGTAACACCGCAAAGCCTGTGCTTCCGGTCAGACCGTCTTCTTGGATGTATGCAAATGATCGATTCCCGGGACGAACCGTTCCGATGATGGTGTCGTCGACCTTTAATACTCTTCTCGCACGACTCGGGGCTTCTGAGTAGTCGTATGGGAACACTTCGTTGATTCGTCCATTCTTGGTGTTGGCGAGATCGACGTAGTTTACGTGGTCAGGATGCGTCTTGTTGCTCCATGACTCAGAGTTTAAGTCGGCAAGTTCAGTGATTTTTCCAGTCTCCCAGCCCTGCGGAATCCAGCCCAATTCCTCGGTCTCTTGAAACGAATCGGGGAAGAGGTGCGCGGTGCGCGAATTCTGAGTCGCGAGTGATGAATGATGAGTTGCGGATTCTAGTTTTTCAGCATTCAGCCTTCTTAACTCAGCCCTCGCCTGAAATTCAGGCGGTATCGGATTCCCGGCAGTGAGTGCATTGTCGATCACCGGGTCGAAGTCGACAAACCAACTTTTGAAGAGGGCCTGCGCCATCGCTTCGAGCGTCGCATTCATCTTCCGGTTTACCTCAATTTTGTCATCCAAGCTGCCCAAAATGTGAGCGATCGCTTTTTGCTCGGGGAGGGGTGGGAGTGGGATTGGCAGAGTTCGGACAGTCGACATGTTCAGTCGCTCAGTCACGGTGCCATCACGGAATGCTAGAAGGTAGTTTTGAAAGGTGGGAGAGTTTATCCAATTTCGCAGAAAGCTTGGATTGATGATCTCGGACTTGGGTCTGATCAGAACCATTCGTTGACCAAGGCACACTTTCGTTCTCTCCGGGATTTCTGCGGCGTCACCAAAGTAGGTGCCCTCACGACTAAACAAGATGTCTCCGGGGGACGGTTCGGCGCGCTTGATTCTCTCCTTGTAGGTTTCCTGTGAGACGAACACAGCATTCGAAGTATCAAAATACCCTTTCCGGATATCCTGAGTCCTAACCATGAAGATTCCCTCGTCCACGAGCATGGGTGTGGAGTGCGGACAATCGAAAACTCCATCGCAGATCGATTCAAGGGACTGAATCTTCCAAGAGCTATCGACACCGACTAACGGCGGCCCTACATACTCTTGCTCAGCTACCATACCCCAAGCACTCCGGTGCGTGCGCCGATGGCCTGCCTGTGCGTAGCACGCAGACAGGCGAATTGTGAATTGTGAATGATTAAGTTTGAAAAGTGCATCCTAGTTTGCGGGCCAGTTGTTGCGGAGTTTGTTCAGCCAAGGAGTGAGGCCTTCTTGGCGGACTTGTGAAAAGCGGTCGAGCATACGGGCGAGTTGTTCTAGCTCTGGGTTCATCCAGCCGATGAGTTGAAGCATCTTGTCGTGCTGGGTGTCGAGGTCTTGCCAATGCAGCACGCGTTCGTGATGAAAAACGCGATTCCGGAGGTCGCGGACTTTTTGCCATTTAGGTCTTAGGGCCTCGACATCGCGTGCGCTTTTCGGTGCGTTCGCAAATGCGGTTTTGGCGATGTGATAGGCGACTCCGGATGTCATATGCGGTTTGGTGAAGAAGCCGACCCAAAAGCCGAAGGTGAGTTCAGCGACAACGCGACCGGATGAAAGTGATTTGCCCGCACGGGTGAGGTGATCTTTCGCATCGGTTACCTGCTTGCTCTGCCAATGTGGTAACGGGAGTGTGTTATACCAAGTGTCGGTGCCTGCGCGTGCACTGAGCGATGCGTGCATTGCGTTGCGCATTGCAATCTCGGCGAATTGTAACGGCGAGTAGAGGGATTCACAAAGCGCCATGTTCAGTAAGTAGCGAGCAAGGGTGCTTGCGTCGTCAACGCCATCCTGCCGGTATGCGCCGAGGCGTTCCGGATTTAGGTGGGTTTCTACTTGCCTGAAAAATGTTCGATCCATGCTTGATCTAAAGGGATAAATTATATCTATTATGCAACGTAGACCCCGGGCACTTCTTCCTTAGTCCTTCGCGATTAATAGGAGCCGGGGTTTCTTTTTGCCCGAATTTTATTGGCCATATCCGAGTCCTTTCAGGTTGTCGCGGATGATTGCGTCCAGCTTCGAGGATTCTTCCATTTGGGCGTAAAGTGCCTGGCTCATTTCGGTCATCTTGATTTCGAAGGGGATGCCATCGTCTTCGAGAGCGGCTGATCATGCTGCCGACCTTGCGGGCATCGATGAAGAGGGTCTTGCCTTTGCGGTCGGAGAACGTAGCTCCTGCTGCGTTTTTACCCCCACTCTTATCCTTACTCAAGAACCAGAGGCAGACGGGGATCTGGGTGGTGTAGAAGAGTTGGCCGGGGAGGGCGATCATGCAGTCCACTAGGTCGTTCTCGACTAGCTTTTGGCGGATTTCGCCTTCGCCTTTGGTGTTGGTGCTCATCGAGCCGTTGGCCAGGACGAAGCCGGCGACGCCGTGCTCGGAGAGCTTGGAGACCATGTGGAGAATCCAGGCGTAGTTGGCATTGCCGGTGGGCGGGGTGTCGTAGCGCCGCTCCAGCGTCCGTCGTGGACGAGTTCGTCGGCGGCCCGCCAGTCCTTCAAGTTGAAGGGCGGGTTGGCCATGATGTAGTCGGCCTTGAGGTCGGGGTGTTGATCCTTGAAGAAGGTGTCGGCGGGGACCTCGCCGAGGTTGGCCGAGAGGCCGCGCACCGCGAGATTCATCTTGGCCAGCTTGTAGGTGGTGGCGGTGAATTCCTGCCCGTAAACCGAGATGTCCTTGGTGTTGCCGTGGTGACTCTCCACAAATTTGAGCGACTGCACGAACATACCGCCCGAGCCGCAGCAGGGGTCGTAGATCTTGCCCTTGTAGGGCTCGATCATTTCGGCGATCAGGTAGACGATGCACTTCGGGGTGTAGAACTCGCCCCCGAGCTTGCCTTCGGAGGCGGCGAACTTGCCGAGGAAGTATTCATAGACCCGACCGACGGTGTCCTCCTCCTTGTCCGCGACGGTGTCGATGTTGTTGATCGCATCGATCAGGGCGGCGAGCTTGCTGCCATCCAGCCCGAGGCGTGAAAAGTAGTTGTCGGGGAGGGCACCCTTGAGCGAGGCATTGCTCTTTTCCACCGCAGTGAGGGCGGAGTCGATCTTGACCGCGATATCGCCTTGCTTGGCATGCTGCTGGATATGGGACCAGCGGGAGGTCTCCGGCAGGTAGAAGACATTCTGCATGGTGTAGAACTCCACCATATCGACGTAGGCCTCCTGTCCCTCCGCGATCAGCTGAGCGTGGCGCTCTTCGAACTTGTCGGAGACAAACTTGAGGAAGATCAACGAAAGCACGACATGCTTATATTCAGAAGACTCCACCGAGCCCCGCAGCTTAGTAGCCGTTTCCCAAAGGGACTCTTCAAAGGATTTTGCAGGTTTCTTTGGTGCAGATTTTTTCTTAGGCATGTTTTCTTTTCAGATTTAGGGAGCAGACGTTGCAAAGTAATGTTCTTATTCTGGTTAGAACAGTTTTTTCGTGATTTTTATGAATGTATGTAAATTTTATGAGTAAACACGTTGAAGCTTCGCCCTCCAATTGGTCGAGCTTGCTTTCATTGTGGGGATGCTTGGGGATTATTTGACCAGTGCGAGTGCGGCCTTGTATTGGGGCCTCTCAAGTAAGCAGCGGTCGCGGAGGGTACAACCAACTTCCATGGCACTGAGTAGTTGCTATGCTGGCTAACTTGCTTGTTGCCAGAATTCTTGATTCGTACGTTCGAACCGTAATCCTCTGTCCTCTGACTTCTAGGGTGAACGAGCTGGGTCTAGATATTGGCTAGGCCCTTTTTTAGGATCAGGTTGCCGTATTTGGCCATTTCGCCTGTCATGACGACGGCGTAGTTTGTTTTTGCGCGGTCGTAAAAGGCGAAGCGTTCGACGCGTTCGATGTTTACGTTGAGGTCGACGCCGGCTTTGCCGATGGCTTTGCGATAGGCTTCCTCGACGGTGGGATCTAGTGAGTCTCCGGGGACGGCGGCCATCATGGCGAGGGGGGCATCGACATACGGGTCGAGCGGCAGGAGCGGCAGGATGGCTTCTAATAGTTGGGGGATGCCCAAGCCATCGGCGCGAATTACGCGCTGTCCAAAGCTGTCGCCTGGGAAGTGGGCGTCTGCGAGTAAAATTTCGTCGCCGTGGCCCATGCGATAAAGAGCGTTCAAGAGTTCGGGACTAACGAGAGGAGAGATTCCGTTTAGCATAATCGTGTTTTTTGAGAAAAAATGATATTACAAAAATTGGCTGCGCGCGTCACTCAAATAGGGCGCTATTTTGTTTTTGTGGAGTAGGACCAGATGTTGTGACGTCCGTAAGGTTTGATGTGGGTTACGTATTCCTGCTTGCGTATTTCGATGGGCAGGTTCGGCACCGCCCGGTCGACGTAGACGCGATCGCCTGGGCAAGCGCCACAGAGACGACTGGCGATGTTGATGGGACGGCCGATGTAGTCGTTGCCAATTTCCAGGTGGCTGGCTAGGCCAAAGCAAATGCCGGCTCCGATATCTTGTGGGGCACCGTGTGTGAAATGGGGGCTATCTTTAACCATTGACCAGCTGTGGCGTAGGTTGAGTGCGGCATTGAGTGCTTCACGCACTGCGATTTCTCGGTCCGTGGGGCTGGTTTCCCAAATCGCGAGCACGCCATCGCCTAAGAACTTGGTCATCTCCGGTGGAAAGCGTTGCAGGGCGCGGTTGACCATGTGGTAGAAGGCAGACATGAGCCCGCAAATATAGGGCGACTCAATTTCGGGCTTCTCACAGAAGATACTGAAGCCGCGGATGTCGATCACCAGCGCCAGCACCTCGCAGGGCTTGCCGAATTCGACTTCGGGCTCGGTATCTTCGATGAAGGGGTAGTTGGTATAGATTTCTTCTTCGAACTGATAGTAGTTCGATTTAGTTACGGAATCGCTATAGAAGCTTAAGCCTTCTTGGTAGCGGTCGTAAGATGTCGGACGGTATTGTAGTTCAGATACTGCGTAGTCTTCGCTGTGCTGAGTTCGACTGGTGTAGAAGCGTGCGGAGTATTTGCGGACGCGCTCTTCTTTGCCCTTTAGCTTGTTGAGTACTTTCGAGATTTCTGGCTCTTCGAGCACGATGAAGGAATCGAAGCCATCGATGGTGAAGTGGACGTATTTATACTCGGAGTGGACTGTCTGGAAGCGGCTGCAAATGTCCCAAAAATCTCGAAAACCGAGCCCCGTGATTGGGTAGTGTCGTTGTATCTTAGTCTGTGCCATGGTTGGGGGTGCACGCGCGTGGCTATGCTTTGGGGAGGAAGAATCCGCGTTGCTTTTCACTGATAGCGAGCTCGCAGACATCCATGACCTTGAGCATATCTTCCCAGACCATGCGCTTGGTTTTTAATGTGCCGTTTCGCAATAAATAGGAGGGGTGAAAAGTGATCATGACCGGTATGTCTTCGAAGCTGGCCCAGGTGCCGCGCACGGAGCCGAGTTTGCGCTCAGGATCGGGCCCTAGTAGGCCGTTGACCGCGGCGTTGCCTAGGGCTACGATGACCTTTGGCTTAATGATTTCGATCTGAGCCTTCAAGTAGGGGAGGGAAAACTGCATCTCTTCAATTGTGGGCGGGCGGTTGCCGTAGGGTTTGTCGTGCTCCGGGCGCCACTTCAAAATATTTGTGATATAGACCTCTTCGCGCGAGAGTCCCATGGCGCTAATGATCTTAACCAATAGTTGGCCGGCCTTGCCCGCCGCGGGTTCTCCGGTAAGCTCTTCTTCCGTGCCGGGCGCTTCGCCGCAGAACAAGATGTCGGCTTCATGCGAGCCCGCTCCGAAGACTAATTTTCCCTCTTTGCTGAGATGCTGCTGACATACTTCGCAAGTGTTTACCTGCTCGCGTAGCCATGCCAATTGAGTGGTGGCGTCGCCATAAGGTATTTTTATTTGTGGTGGTTCCGGTAGTGGTGGAGCCTTGCTGGATTCAGCAGCTTTCGTCGTGCCGCTTGAGCTTGCTTGAGTCGGATTGTCATTGAGTAATGCCTTTAGATCGCCGTGCTGTGCGGGGGCTGAATTGCGCTCGTTTCGCTCCTGCCTTGAGGACGTGGCACTGCTTCTGGATGATTCAGCCGCACGAGACGTGATTAGACGCATGGTGTCATCTTCAATGAAGACCCGATTGACACCATCACGTTGTAAACGTCTTAACTCGATTGCAATTGCTTCCAGACCTGAGGACATGGGATGAAGGTTGTAGATGTGCTGCATCGCGTCGAGTTACTTTTCGAACTGGATGCTAAATTAGTCGTCATTTTCGTCGTTGAGGGGTGGGGCTTTGATCGATTTTAATGAGCTGGCGTTGATGCAGGTGGTTTTTATGCGTATAATATTTCTGGAAATTACTTTTGTTTGTTGGCTGAAGGACGTAGTTGTGGGGTGTTTTACTGAGTTCTTCGTTTTGTGACGCGTAGTTTTTGTTTAAATGGGGGCGTTTTTGATTGGAAATGTCATTCAAGAAAGTGTAAAAAATTTATATTGACGATATTGTGACTTTACGAGGCCTTGCGGAACGGGCCATACTCTATTATTCCCCCCTAATACTTTCAGCAGTTCCCGCGCAATAATTATGTCTGAGAAAGCAACATTACTGAGTTCTATTCCACCGGTTAAAACCACGGAGTCGAATGATGGTCGCCAATCGCTCCTAGCCCCGATGCCTGTTCTATCGAATGTTGAAAGCACGACTGAGGCAAAGATGAAGGTCGAGGATCCATCTCAGTCCTATAGCCAGTCCTATAGCTCTTCAGGTAATGATGCTGCTGAAAATGAAGCCGTCACGGCTGCGCCTGCTCTGATGAAGATTGAACCCATCAAGGCGACGGGTAAGGTTTCATTACTCTCTCAAACACGTGAGGCGCCGCCAGTTCCGGTTCGGACACCGGCGAAAGAAGTTGAGCTTGCTAAACCAGTTGCTTCATCTTCATCGACTACATCAACTGCAACTGCAGCATCGACTACATCAACTGCATCAACTAAGCCTGCTAGCTCAGCTTTGCTCAAGCCCGTAGAGCTGGAGCCAAGTCCGGAACCCGCTTCGGTTACTGGATTTCAGATGGTGACCTATGCCTCTTTCGTTTTGAATTTTCTGCTTGCTGGTGCAGTTGCGGTCATTTTGTACAAAAAGGCAATGAAGCTGGCTGAGGAGCGCTTTGTGGTCAGCGCAAAGGCGATGGCTATTGCGGGGGTGCTGATCATGTTGCATGGCTTCTTCGCTACTTATTTATATGCGGCTCATTTAAACGATTCGGTGAGCACTGCGCCACTTTTTCTGACGATGGGGGTTTGGATTCTGGTGGGGCCCGCTGTAGGTATTATTACGCGTCACTTATTGGCGCGGGGCGATAAGCCAAACATGAAAGCCGGCATGGTGGATGCCGCGGTTTATGGGCTGATCTTTTTCCTGACTGCTTGTGGGGTGAGTTCGGGAATTAAGACCAACGCTGCTTTGCTCGCTTCTATTTTAGCTGGCTTTTTGATGATTGTTCCGATTGCACGTTCGTTGACTGCTTTTGGGCGCGCGAAGGCGCGTCATCAGGAGCTAAATGAGACCTCTGATAAAATTCTGATTTACGGTTTGTTGCTCTTGCCTGCCTTGTTGCCTGTGTTGGCATTTGCAAATGTTTGTGGCCTGAGTGATGCCCTGACACTTTTTTTAATTAACTTCATTACTTTTGACTTTGTCTTAGTGGTGAGCTTGTCGTTAATGGCTTCAGCAGATGAGTTCATACCTGCGCAGGAGTCTGGGCAAGCTGCAGCAAGTGTTGCTGCTGCTGCTGTTACTGCTGATGCCGCGCCTGAGGCAGTCGAAGTTGCTGAGTCCCGCGAAGCGGTGGCAGCAGCTGCGGCGGCTGATCCTGAACCTATGCAGGAGGTGCCTGCGTCGGTTCCAGCAGCGCGCCCGGAGAAGCTGAAGACCGGAAATCCCGATGATCCGATTATTCAATTTTTGAATGGAGAAGTTGATGAAGAAGAGGCGCCGTTAAATTTTGATAAGCCTTCGTCAGTCGCTAAACCTGCTTCATCGCGACCTCTGCCGCCTCGTAAGCCGGGACATCCTGGCATTAAGCCTCCCAAGAAGCCAGGCACGAGCTCCGCAGCTAAGGCACCTAAAGCGCCAAATGCACCTTCGCGACTTAAAGCACCAGCGAAACCTAAAAAACGTTTTTAAGTAATACTTTACTTACCAAACTCAACTCTATTACCTTAACTTAATATTTTGCCCCAATGATTATGGATATTTCAGGAATGGGATTTACTGACGAGCTAAGCTCGCTTCAACCAGGCATGAGCTTGGGAAACTTGCAGATTGCTAAATTTATTGGTAAAGGTGCCATTGGAGAGGTCTATCTCGCTCAACATGAAATGCTTGGCAAGCAATTTGCTGTAAAAGTGATTCCTAAGGGCTTTAATGGAGAAGATGGCGCTACGGTGTTTAAGCAGGCGGCACGGATTCAGACGAGGCTTGATCACCCAAATATTTTACGCATCGATGATCTCGGTGAGGAAGACATGTTTTACTGGTTGCGGATGGAGTATATCGAAGGTGAGGTCACTGCGCAAAAGGTGACTATACGAACCTTGGAAGATTTGATGCGCAACAATAAGGGCCCACTCAGTGAGGAGGAGGTCAACTATTACTTGTATTACCTTTTGCTAGGCTTGGATCATGCGCATGATGAAGGCATTGTACACGCAGATTTGAAACCAGCAAATGTGTTGATTACGGATGAAGGGGTGAAGATTTCTGAGCTAGGAGTGACCGATTTGATCGGCCATGCTTGGGATGATTTTCATCTGCTTCGTAATGACGTTCGCTTGGATCCGACGCCTTTCGATCCATTGCCAGGTTTTAGCCGTGCTTTGCCTTCCTTACTGAATTCATTTGAATACTACAGCCCTGAGCAGCGCGCTGGGAAGCAGCCTGATATTGCGAGTAATTTATACACCGTCGGTTTGATTACGTATCGCATGTTGACTGGGCGTTATAGCTTATCGCTAGATCTGCCCACGCAAGCTGTCAATGGCATCAACCCACGCTGGGATGCTTGGATGAAGCAGGCACTTGCTTATGATACTGAGGATCGTTTCCAATCTGCGTCTGATATGCTGCATGCTATACCAGGACTTGATTCAGGCGATGAGGCCGATGATTCGGCCGCTTCTGAACAGGCGGCTAGCTGATTTGTAGCTGATTTGTAGCTAATTTATACTTCATTCTTAACACTATTTATTTATCAATAACTCCCAATAAGCCATGTCTATTCAGCGTAAATTTAAAGTAACCACCACGATCACTCAATATATGTGGGCATCGTCTCGCAGCGATGCGGAGAAGTTTCAAGAAGAGCTCATTAAAAAGGGCAAGTTGGATGTCATGCGTCACGGTGAAACCGATGTGAAATATTGTTTCGCAGGCGGTAAAGACTTTCTTGAAGCGCCCGAGGATATCTCCCAAACACGCAATCCTATCGAAGAGCCACGACGTGGCGATTGGCTCGAAATTGAGCATGGGGATGTCAAGGCTTGCGCACTGGTCCGCCGCCTTACGCGTCGCAAAGTTTATTATTATGAAGCGCTTTCAAAGACGGAGCGCTCGGTGGATCGCGATCGTTGGATTCAGTGGGCCTCACAGCACAATATTCACCCTTCTTACGACGGTATTGTGCCGCCATTTATCGTGGACGAAGCGATCAATGCGCACGAGGAGCGCGGTATGCTGAGCGGTTTCTCGGCCACTCCGGATTCTTCGCTGATACTAGAGATTCTTGATAAGTATGGTTATGTGCCGGATGATTATGAGGTCGAGAACGGCTATTGGGCCGAGGTTTATATCGACAACGCGATCTCTGAGAAAATCTTATCAAGTCAAAAAGAGCCTGCACTTCGCACAGGCACTGACGGTGATCAAGAGTTTGGCGATTTTGCTGTGGGCTTCTCCGAGGAGTTGCCTACTATGGATGAATTCGATTCTAAGTTTTAAGGGAGCCCTGATCAGGCGCTCATCACGATTTTTATACACACTGGAAAATTTCAATTATGGCACGTAAGCTCGCATTTATTAATTACAAAGGTGGCGTTGGTAAGACTTCGCTCATCGTCAATGTTGCCTCATGCCTCGCGCAGCGCGGTAAGCGTGTCTTACTTTGCGATCTCGACACACAGTCGAACTCCAGTATCTGGCTGCTACGTATCGAGCGCTGGAATCGTATTAATATGGAGAAGCGTGGCTCAATCTTTTCAATTTTTGATCCAGGCGATGATCGTATTAAGGATATTATCGTTAAAGACGTGGTCAGGGACAACCAAGGGAACGCGCAGTTGCCAGGTCTTGATCTGCTACCAACGACTTTCAATTTGATCGATATTGAGAATGAATACAAAATTGATCCTCAGAATCCGCATTACCTGATCTTTAATGAGCAGATTCGGGAGGTAGAAGACGATTACGACTTCATTCTTTACGATTGCCCGCCCAATATTCTCAATGCGTCGCAGCTCGGTATCTTTAGTGCCGATGAGTTATATGTGCCCGCAAATCCAGATGCGCTTTCACTGATTGGCTTTACCTTGATGATTGAGAAGCTGCTTCTTTTCTATCGTCGTTCTGCTGGTTTCCGAGTGCCGGAAATGGGTAATTTCGCGCGCGTGTCCGGTGTGATCTTTAACTCAATTAAGGCCAATGTAGACATTGGTGTGCCGAAAATGCGTATGCAGCTGCGCTTGAATCAATTTAAGAAGCAGCGTTTGGTTTCGAACGAAGCAAAGATCTATGATGCCTGTGTGCGTGATGCGACCATTGTGCGTCGTGCAGTGACGCTGGGCTTGCCAGTCTGTCTAGTCGAGAGCCGTGAAGTGGCCGAAGGAGTGGGCAAAGACTATAACGATCTCGCCGAGGAGATGCTTGCGCATGATGTCAATGCGATGGCCCAAACCAGCCGAGGTGCGGATTTAGCCAGTGCGACTTAATTTGTTCTAGTCTTTCGGGGTGGAATGCCTACTATGCCACTCATGAAGAAGGATCCAATAGTGCAAGGGGATGCGCTCAGCCCAGTTGAAAAGCTGGCTGCGCGTTGGGATAAGGCCGCTTATCGTGCCCAGGGTTCACCCTTTGAAGATTTAAGTGTATCCGCACTCGCTAGGAATACTGGTACTAAAGCATGGTCCCGTCCCGGTTCTGTGAAGGGCGACACTATCGCACGCTACATTTATCTAAGCTTTGAAGAACTCATAGAGATTGAAAAGCTGGACATGAAGTCGGCTACGCAATTGTTAGAAATCTGTGAGGCCACGTTCCTATTTGAAGAGGAATGTAATGAGTTGGGCTCATTTGACGGAATTGATAAGCAGGCCTACCACCAGCGTATGCGCTTTGTCGAGGAGTTCGGTTTGTATCAGGATTATCCTGTCGCCTTAGCCAACCTCGATTTTGATCTGCGAGAGCTGTGTGCTGCGGAAGAGGTGATCACCTTTGTCGATCTCATGGAGTTTATTGACCGACTCTCGGACAAAGCGTGGATCGGTGGCAGTTATCGGAACTTGCAAAACGTCTTTGCTCATGGAGATGAGAAGGGCTTAACGCAGTATTTTCCTTATCGTCTAGGGCATCGCGGCTTTCACTTGCCAGAGGCTTTGTCGTTTATCTTAAATCGCATTAAGAAGCATGAGTTGAATGCGGTGCTAGAGTACCACGAGCGTCGCCGTAAGCGTAGTCGCTTGAGTAGTAAGCGTATGGAAATGCCCAGCGTAGTTGAAAGTCGACTGATGCCTGAGGTGATTCAGTGCCTACATTATTTCTGTAATCATCAACCACGCTTGTTGCTGCGATTGCACGATTCTGCTTACCTCTGTCGTGAACTCATGTATCTGAATGACCCTCAGAGTGAAGGTGTGTTGCATTGGCTCTTGCACTTGACACTTGGAATCTTCCGTCCTGCGAAAGATGCGGGTATTGATGAGGAGTTGAAGAATCTAACCACGACACAAGATACAGCCTTACTCAAGGATTTGAGTGATATGCTCAAAGAAGAAGTCGGGTAAACACACTTGCCCTTCTGTCTGCATAGCATTGCGTATGTCTTTATGGATACGGAGCAATTGAAATCTGACTTAGAGTGTATTACTGGACAGCGTGCCATGGATGCCGGGGACACTATGATTCTAGTTTTGGCGCGTTTAGACGCAGTCGCTGAGGCGGTAGATCTACCTATAAAGTTGAAGCATTATTTGTCTCAGCGCAGCTATGTGAAGGCACTTGCTTGGCTGGAGGATCCATCTATTCCACACAAAGTATGAGTGCACGTAAAAATAGTAAAATCTCGACCGACGCGGGCGATTCCTTTGGTGCCAATCCCTTTGGAGGACTTGATTCCAGTGGCCTGCCCGCGGGAGAATTAAAGCCTAAAGCTTTGTTGGCTAAAAAGAAGTCTGCCAAGCAGAAGTCGAAAGGGCGGGTTGAAGTCCGCCGTGAAAAAGCTGGGCGTGGGGGCAAGACTGTCACTACGCTGAGAGAATTTCCATCTCATATTCCGCTTAGTACCTTGGATGCGATGACCTTTGATTTAAAGAAGATCTGTGCCTGTGGAGGCACCTTGAAAGGTCGCGTGGTAGAACTGCAAGGAGATGTTTGCGATCGCGTGTGCGCTGAGCTCAATGCGCGCGGCTATCAAGCCGTGCGCGCGGGGGGGTGAACCTTACCCTAAGGTATCTTGAGCGGGACGGTTCGCTCATATTATACCACTTCTAAGAATATATGATCTATAAGCTTGGCCTTTGCGTAGCCTCGAAACTTTGTTTCCGTGCGTCGCCTTCGGCTATGCAGGATACAGTCGGAGGGCGATCGGCATCGCCCCGGCTCCGAGAACCGAGCTTATACCCATTCGAAAAAAGCTTGGTCCTAATAGATATGTCTTTTGCAAGCTCGGTTCTCGAAACCGGGCGATGCCGATATGTCTTTTGTAACCT
>NZ_JARXHW010000066.1:0-17634 GCF_031127805.1 Thalassobacterium maritimum
ATGGGCGACCGCATCTGCGTCATGAAAGACGGCAACATCATGCAAGTCGACGAGCCACTCAAACTCTACAACGACCCGCAAAACATGTTCGTGGCCAGTTTCATCGGCTCGCCCCCCATGAACTTTTTTCCAGGCGCCTGCTTCGAAGATGGCGACAGTCATTACTTTGCCGAAGACCCCTCCGAAGACGGCGAAGCCTTCACACTCAAACTCGAAGGTCACATGGTGTCTGCTGCTAAAAAGCAAGGCACCCAGCCCGCCGTCTTCGGCGTGCGTCCCGAGGACATCGAAGTGTCCGGAGAAAAGAGCGAGAGCAGTATCACGGCCATCATCGACGTCGCCGAGCCCATGGGCGCCGAAACCTATCTCTATTTGAACACCCCGACTGGCCGTGCCTTCATCGCCAAAGTGCAAGCTGAGCATGCCTTCGCGATCGGGCAAACCGTACACCTGAAATTTAATCAAGAACGCACCGCGCTCTTCGACCAAGCCTCCGAAAACGTCGTTAAAGGGGCATAGTAGAATGACAGAGTAATATCGGCGATCACGCCGATGATCGGAACGCGAGTCGCAGCATCCGAGTCACCTCGGATGCTACGACGATCTCAGGCAGCGATCAACTATCCGCGATCCCTCCCGCTAGGATAGCACCGCACGGGCATGACGCGCGAAATGACCGCGGCAGTCGTTTGCGTATGCTTCCAAAATACTGCGGCCAATACCATCGGCATCGCCACAATGAAACAGCAGACGCGCCAAGTGTAACTCACGCAATGCGCGATCACGCACTTGATTCTCATTAATGTCCTCGCTCAAGGCTGACTGCACATCCGCGAGGTCGCTCTGCGCGTGTCCGCGATAGCCCTCGCGCTGCAGCAATTGCACGACCTTTTCAGCGACGCCATCCTGTGGGCAACGCGCATACAGCGCTTCCATACCCATCGCTAATGCACGGAAGTGTGAAAACTCTGCATCAACTGGCAGGCTCTCGACTTTATTCAGAAGACAGGCCCATGCGGCCTCACTGCCACCACAGCCTAAGCAAACGAGTAAGGCATCCAACTCCGACATGTTACGCCCAAATTGGTGCATACCTTGAAAGCGCCAACCAGCATCCCAGTCCCGTCCTTCGATCGCCTCAATCAGCTCCTGCTCCCCAGCCCCATCGCCTAACAAAGCGAGTATCTGCGCGTAGCGTAAGCTCTGTGCTGAACGCTCTCCGGATAGCGCGCTGTAAGCCGCACGCAGTGGCTGCAGGCTACGCTCCTTCGAGTGTAAAATCAAAGAAACCCCAGCCAAGGTCTCCCAGCCATTCGTGATCGAAGACTCGAGCACTTCATCCGCGACGGGAAAACTATCCACATCACTGAGCACGCGCTCAGGCAATCCGCCGATTTCGATCAAATGCTGCTGCACCTCACCAATCGCCACCTCTCGCACCGCGCAGCCCTGTAGCGCGGAAATCGCGGCAATGCGGCCTGCCACATAACCTTGGTTTTGCACGTCGCCTTGCATGCGAATCACTGGCAGGGCATCTCGGTGTGCACTCATCCCCAGACCGGTCACCAAGACTCCGTCCAAGCCTTGCGGCAACAGACAGCCAAAAGGAATGTCGGCCCACATCCGTTCCTTGTGCGGCGGAATCAGCATGAAGACGGGGTCCACGGTAAAACCATGGGAGTCAAAATTCGACGAGGCCACGCATACCGTATCCGGAAAACGACGACCGTAGAGTATATCCACAGCGGTGAGCGTATAGTCGCCCACGATTTGTCGACGTTCGCGTGAATCAATCAATTCGCCACAATCAAAGTCATCCTTAAACTTCAATTTCGAACTGACAAAGAAGGTGGTGGCATCCACCACATCACTGTCGTCGGAGAAATTATGATCCGAATTTCGGTAGTCTGTGCCTGGTTGAACGCCAGCCAGACCAGTTCCCTGCACCGCAACATGCTCCTTGCCGATCACGACTGTTGGCGCGCCAGCCGCCGCTGCGATATCGGCCGATCCGGTGCCATCCACCACGGCACCGGCCTCCACCAGACCAAAGCCATATGGCCCTGCCACTACCAGGCCGATGACTCGGCCCGACTCGACTAAGGTGCCCACACAGACGGTATTAAACCAATACGTGCAGCCGAGCTCGTATCCGGTTCGATGATACCATTCGCATTTGGCCGCAACAGACCATGAGTCTGCCTGGTTGCGCAAATACTCGCTGCGCTCCAAAGCATTCACCCCGGCATCAATCTCCGCCGTAAAGCCGACACAATTACCGCACCAATACTTCGCAATCTGTCCCATAGTGCCCACACCTCCGAGGCCGGAAGTCAGCTCCAGCACCAAAGTGCTGGCACCCGCACGGGATGCACTGATCGCTGCAGGTGCGCCTCCTGTGCCGCCGCCGACCACCACCACATCGTAGCGGCCCAGCACGGGCAGCTCACTCGACTTCAAATCGAGTGCATCGATCCCGGCTTGCCCTGGACGCAAGGCGTCACGCAAGCTGTGAAGCTCTCCGCTCTCGATGGGCTGCGCCCCCTGGCAAAACACATCCAACTCACCGTTCACGACAGTCGATTCAACCGCACAAATGTCCGCAGCCACTGCGTCCGCAAAGGCCATCGCAGTGACGGGGTTTTGGAACACGGCCTCCCCACCGGCTTTGTATTGAACGCGTTCACAGAGAGCAAACAAACCACTCCGACGCTGCAATTCGTCTACCTGAGGACCCGCAGCAGCCACTGCTAGCTCAGGGAACAACACAGTCTGATGGCGAAATTCACTCGTCTGCCAGCAGCGTTCGACGACTTCGCTGTAGGCCCGCGCCAAATCGGCGGGCGTGCCCTCAGCAAAGTCAGCCTGTAAACGATGCCGCTGCGCGCGCAACGAAATATCCCCCCACTGGTAACCAGGCAGCACTTCAACGCCATCGGAGCCAGCGCTAAGCTCGTCCTGCTCCTCCTGCTCATGCAAACTGACATATTCCACAGTGACGAGGCCTTGCAAGCGGTGTAACTTCGTCTCACCAGCCTGCTGTAATAAGGCGCCCTCCAAGCTGGCATCCACCGTCTTGCTGGCACGGATCACTTGCTGACCGGAACGATTGGCAAGGACCACACCGCAGACCGATTGCGCTGCATCAACCAATAGACCGCCCGTATAACAATTTAGTAAAAATGGTATTTCTGCTTCAACCAAACTCTGCTCCAAACACAATTTCACATGCATGGGTGTCGGCGGACGTGTGGACTGCGCGAAAATCTTTTGCGATAAAGCATGCTCTCCGGCGTCCTCAGGCCAGAAACGATAAGCCGCACAAATATCGTCGCCCAGATAGGATCTAGGAGCGACCAAATAAACGGATTTCCCTTGTTTCTTAGCTGCTAAAGCGAAAGAGACCGCTTGACTGGTGCCACCGACAACGAGCACATCAACATCAGCGACGACAGGGTATTGATTGGAGGAATTTGTGTGATTAGACATACCGATACAGTATAGGCCGCCTAAATCGGGACAATACATATTAGATATACAAAGCGAACATTATCTTGTATATTTTGCGCATGCTCAACACCACCAGCGCCCAAACACATGACTGCAGCCTAGGCAATCTATACGACCGCAAAGTCGAAGCTGAATTCTTAAAACAACAAAACCACCGCGAAACCGACAATGTCAGCTGGTATCTGCGCACAGGCTCGGTGCGCATTCAAAGTGCCCACACCACACTCGAAGCGCACGCCGGTGACTGGGTTTTTATCCATGCACTCACAACCCGCTCTCATGCGTTTTCTGCCGACACTCAACTCATCTCCATCCGCCACCGCGTGCACTGGAGTGGCCTACAATTCATCCCACCACCAGCACCGCCGATGGTCTATCGAGGCCCCCTCCGCCAATCACTACTGGATGCAGCCGAAGCGCTGATCGCTCTCAAGACGGAGCACCCGGACTATGCGCATACAGAGCAAGGTTCGATCAACAGTCTCGGCATAGCACGCATCCACACTTGGCTCCACTTTTGGTATCGCACACAAGAGGCCAGCACTCCAAGCAAGACACGCATCAAAGACAGCCGAGTGCTCACGATCATGAAAGAGATCGCGGCACAAAACAGCATTCGCCCACTCCCCTACGCGCAAATCACAGCGAAGCTGAGCCTTTCCAAAGCACAGACCGACCGTATCTTTAAAACCGAACTCGGCATCACCCCGAAACAATGGCAAGAGGCGCAGTGCCTGCGCAGTGCCGAAGACATGCTCTCCAGCGGCAAATACACCTCTAAAGAAATCGCCGCCAACTTGGATTTTTTCGACGCCTCACACTTCTGCAAATGGTTTAAGCTACAGAGCGGCCTCGCCCCTGGACAATGGAAACGTCAATATCTAAACGGCGCCTAAAACCTCCGCCTTCCGCCTTTCGAAAAGTTCAGCTCACTGTCGCCACGGCTGGCTCGACCAAGCACACATCATCCGCGTGCCTGGTATTAATCTCCAGCTCATCGATATGCTGGATAGGCACCCCGTTAAAGCAGATATTCTCGAGCGTCACATTCTCGACGCGGTGCTCGGCATCCCAACCTCCAATCAAGGAGATCGTATAGCCATCATTATTCGATGACTTCAACCAATTAATATCACGTAAGGTCACATTGCGAATATGCCCACGCTCCGTATCACTACTGAAGCGTGATTTCGAAATCCGAAAATCAATAAATTTGTCCCAACAATGCTCAATCCGAATATCCTCGAAGAGTATATCTTCAACTATCGCTCGGTCGTTATTATGTATTGAGAAGACCGCACCTTGCCCATGCACACTTAATACATCGATATTGCGAAAGGTCACTCCGGACACGCGCTGGACCGACAACTCATGACCAATCTCCATAGCATTTCCGGCGGGATCATTAGCAAAAGTGCAATTTTCAACTAGGATCGCTTCCGGCGACACTCTGAAATCAGCAGAAAAATCGGCGTGCACATCATGATGGATCAAAAATGCCTTCACCACGACACAATCATCATTGTTGCGTAAGAAACAATCATGCACATGCACCTGCTTCGAGCCTACAATGTCAATCCCATCGGAGCACATCACTTCGCCGATCTGCTTGACGTTGCAAATCTCGACACGCTCGCACGCACCAGGCACAATCATCCAGGCACTCGGGTGAATCATTGTAATATCGCGGACCAGCACATCCTGACAGCGCTCGAAAAAGATGGATTTCGCATTCTCCCCATGCTGCGCACCGTAATAGCTACCATCCAAAATACCTAAGCCTCGAATAGTAATATCGTGGGCGTCCTTCGCACAGACACGCCCCTTCAATACCGCGCCCCCCTCGATATAAAGCGTCTGCCCGGACTCCATCCGCAAGCGACCAACCTCATAAGTCTGACCTGACTTAAAATAGAGCACATTCGGATCGTCTTCCGATGGTATATTAAGCTCAGGCGGATTCGCCCACACATAGAGAGGTCGACAGCCCTCGATCTCGACACTCACTTTATGTGCAGCCACCATTTGAAACACCAACTGCCCCACTTCATTCACGGAGCCTTCGAGTTCTAAACTCAATGGACGGATCACATGCTCTTGAATCGAACGATCCAGCAAGCTCACTTCAATCTCGGCTGGCCCCTGCGTGGCATCATATACAAAAATGGCAAAATCAGCCACGTCGGTGCGTAGAACTTCAACAGGACAGCCATTCACATTTAGAGCGAAATCACTCGAAAAGCGGCAAGATCGCGGGTGGACGAACGTTTGAATCATAATATAAAAAAACTTAAAATAAATTAGGGAACCGAAGCATCCGCGACGCAGACTTCTTAGAAAGCCACACAGTTCATAGCTTGCCCGAACATAGACCATCTTAATAGGGCGTAAAGACAGCGATCACTTTATCAATTAGGCCCATCACCACAGACACAGCTCAGTGCGGCTAACTGATAAAGTTGAGGCGAACTTGTATCTAGAATTTAAAACATGAAGATCTTACTTGAACCCTAAAAAACGAACTCGGCCAAGTATCAATGATTGTCTGGGTTAGCTCTGAAGCCTTAAATAGAATCAATCACATGAACCCATCCCCAATGAACTACCTCGCAAGCGTTCTCATCGCATGCAGCACACTTTCTTGCCAGGCGGAACCAAGTCAGGCTAACAACGCCGAAAACACTCTAGCTGCCGACAATTGGGTGCTCGCTCAGGCCCCCGAAGAGGCCCTGCCCGCCGACCAAGACCTGATCGTGTGGAAAGAGAACCGCTATCCACTCTTTACCGAAGGTTCCGCCGTCAATGCGGGCGAATGGCTCCACGATGGAAAACCGGCCGGCTCACATGGCGCCGTCATCCAAACCGAGGATGGTGATCTGATGTTCGAAGATGGCACACCGGTGCGTTTCTGGGGCACCACGCTTAGCTACGGAGCCAGCTTTCCGGAAACAGACCGGGAGCTTGAAGCCATGGCGGATGCGATCGCTTCAAAAGGCTACAACATCGTGCGTTTTCACCACAATGACTTGCCTTGGCCTCGGGTTAGCTATCTGAAAAAAGGCAGCGCCTTTGAAATCGACCCCGAAAGCATTGCCATCATCGATAAACTCTCCAAGGCATTCATTGATCGTGGGATTTATATCTATCTCGACCTCGTCGACTCACGCGGATGGACCGAAGAAGTCGGCATGGAGGATTGGAAAGCGCTGGAGAAAAACGGTCTGGGCTGGAAGGGTGTTTTCCCGATGCCAGTGATGGTCGACGCCTGGAAGCGTGCGGCTGACGAAATCATTCACCACGTCAATCCGCACACTGGTAAAAGCCTCGCCACGGATCCGGCCGTGGTCTGCATCGAAATCATTAATGAAAATGGCCCCTTCTGGGACTGGGGCCATAAAACCACGCCTGCGGTTCAAGCATGGTTTGACGCGGCTTGGAATCAATGGCTGCTCGAGCGCTACGGCGACCGCGCGACATTAGCCGCTACATGGACCGATGCCGAAGGCGTCTGCGGCCTATTCGATGACGAGGATCCGGCAAAGGGCACCGTGTATCGCCCGCAACTGCAAAAGATCGACAACTGGAAACGCTCCTATCGCTCCAAATCACGCGGTGCCGCTCGCTATAACGATTTCATTGCATTCTACCGTGACATTGCCACCGAGTTTTACCAGGAAGCCAGCCAGCACTTGCGCAACAGCGGCTTCAAAGGGCAAATCATCGGCAGTCACGAAATGCGTGGCCCACAAAACCAGCTGGCTGAAATCGAAGGCACCGACTCGATCTCCGCTCACCTCTATGCGGGGCAACGACTCGCCTTCTCTGCCCGCCCCGGCAACTCGGGTGTGAGCATCGACGGCGTCGATGTCAGCACCAAAAACTGGTTCACCAACATGGCGCGTATCAGTGTCGACGATATACCGGGCTGGAATAACGAATGGACCGTTTCCTCCCTTTCCTACCGCTCCGATGCACATTTGTCCGCCGCCGCAATGATGGCCTACCAGGATATCGACGGCAGCGTGCACTTCAATTGGAGCCAACGCTGGGGCGGCGAAAAGATGCCGGACAAGGATGTCACCATCGACTGGATCTCTTGGCGCAAGGCTTTCCACAATTCCTTTTCCTCCCTGCACGATTCGCCTTCGATGGCGACCCATCGTGTCGCGGCCGCACTGATGCGACGCAAGGACATTCCGCCCGCCCGCTACACCGTGCACATCGCCCATTCTGCCGAAGATACAGCCGAACAAAACCTGCATGCCGTCGGCATCGAAGGCGGTGGCGGCACCATTGGCAATGCCGCACAATTCCTGCCCATGCTCCACCACATGGAAACCGCCTTTTATGAGACGAGTTATGAAGGCGACGCCGACGTGGTGTTCAGCTCCGGCCGCAGCGCCACCAGTGATTTGCGCAAAGCGAAACACGCCGTCGTCCTCGGCGACAACCCCTGGGTGGACCGCTACCACAAAAAGCGGGATTTGGCCGCAGCGGCACGCCTGATCCACCCGGAGCTGGTCACAAGCGATCTGGAGACAGCGAGCTCCTTCACCTTGGAGTTCGGCTACAAAACGCCGCTGACAGTGGAATTCAAACAACTGGAGGCGGCCATCGACGTCAGCTCGCTTCCGGCCAACGCGACGCCAATCGGCCTGAGTGACGACGGCCGCTACACCTTGGGCTGGTGCGACGATCGCTATCTGGTCTTCCCGGCTGCTGGTCAATTTGACCGATTGAAGAAAGACCCTCGCTGGCTCTACCGCTTCTACTTAACGGCTGCGGCACGCTGGGGCATGGATCTCGGCCCCAACAGCATGGAAAACACTTCCTACTACAGCGACAATGGCGCCTTGATCACCGACTGGGGCTCGGGCACTCAGATCATCAATACAGAGCGCACTCAAGCCGTGGCCGGCTACGCGGGCCTGCGCGCTGAAAACAAAACCGATAACTTAAGCGTTCAACTCGATCGCCCTTACGGCACCATCGGGCTGACCAGCACCGATGGACAACCGATTGCCGAGTCGCGCCGCATGCTACTCGTCGCCACTGCCCGTATCCAAAATACCGGCACGACCTTCGAGAAAGACGAGAATGGGAAAGTCAAGTTCACCAAGACAGGCAAAGCGCCCATGCTGATAGAAGGACTGCACGGCAGCTTCGAACTGCATAATTTGCAAGCCAACGACTTGGTCGTCTACGCACTGGATGTGCGTGGTCGTCGCTTGGGTGAGGTACCAGTTGAGCGCAGCGAGGGCGGGCTCCAATTCAAACTAAATCCAAAGTGGAAGACCTTATGGTTCGAGATCGCTGGTCCTGAAATCGCAGGTCCCGTCATCGAGGTCGAAAACTGGCCGGGCGAATGGATATCCAGCCCCGAAAGCGCTGAACTCCCAACGCTCAGCCTGGAGGAATACCACGAGTTTCTCACTCAGACTGAGGATATCATTGCAGTCGAAGAAGTCAGCGAGGACAGCAATCGCATTGCCCTCACCGACGCAGGCAGCTTTAAGACCTATCAAGGCTATGGCAACCTCAAGGCCAAGGCTGGCAAGCACCAAGACGAAAGCGTCATTGAAATCAGCCTCGGCAAGCATACCGATGAGTGGCACGCGGGCCTTTGGTTTGATGCACAGCCCTTCCCCGGCCTCAAGCCCTCCGACTGCGAAGCACTCACCTTCTTCTTCCAAGGCGATGGCACCATGCCACGCGACTTTAACATTAGCATCAAATGGAAGGATACCGATGGTCAGGAGCACAAGGCTAAATCACGCAACCTAAACGAGTTATTCGAAGACACGGAATGGAAAGAGATTTCACTCAGTCCCGCCGATTTCCCTGACCAATCCATCGATCTGTCCCGCATACATCGCATCGATTTCACGGTGGTCTCCAAGCTGATGGAAACACGTCACAACGCCCGACTCGGCAGCTTCAATCTGGCAACCGTGCCCGGCGCCAATAACGCGCTACTCATTGAAGATCTGCCCGAGCGCATGCCTGCACCTAGCGAACTGCCCGGCCCCACACTCAGCTTACCGATCCATGCCGCATCGATCACAGCCGACGGCGATCCCAGCGAAGCGATCTGGCAGCAAGCCATCGGTATCAGCATAGACGAAAATCAGGTGCCCGCCTGGCACCCGATCGGCAGCGTGCTGGCCAGCGGCAAAATTAAAGACAGTGAAAAGGCCGACGTTTGGGTCACTGCCACCCAACAAGGCCTCGGCCTCTACGTCGCCGTCGACAAAAACGGCGCCCCCGTCGTCAATACCGGCAAAGAATGGTATCAAGGCGACTGCGTCGAAATCTTCATCGACGCCAAAGCAGAAGGCATGAAGCCCACGAAACAACTGTTTTTCGCCTACAAGCGCCCCAGCATCAACCGCGCCACCAGTTCCATCAACGCAGGCGTCGGCCGTATGCAAACGCCCCAAGGCTATGCGCTGGAAATGCTAATCCCTTGGAATGCAATCGGTGTGTCAGCCAAAGCGGGCACAGAATTCGGTATCGATTTCCAAATCGACATCGGCGACCACACCGGCCGCTATCTTCTGCTCAACTACGCGACCGGCACCAACGAAGCTTGGTTCACCAGTGAGCGCTACCTAAAAGTTCAGCTAACGCAGTAGAGGTGGGAGTGATGGATGATGAATGATAGATGATGAATGATGAATGATGAATGATGAATGATGAATGATGAATGGGAAAAGTTAATGAGCGAGATGACTGCAAATACTATTTTATTATTCGCATCAGCGTAAGCCACTCCCCCACTCCCGCCAGAGTCAGCCATTCAATATTCGATGTTCGACGTTCCAAAGTTCCCCACGAACACCATGCACCTCCTCCACCCATTCTCCTCCCTTCTCCGTCTGGCCTCTGCCTTCAAATTTCACACTTCGCTCTTTAAATTTCTACTTCCGCTCCTCTGCTCGCTGCAGTTCGCCGCCGCAGCCACTCTCCCCACAGCGGGCGAATCACTCTTGAGCGAGGACGCGCTAAGCCGCCCATGGGCATTCTACCCGGGAAAAAACCAAGGCCAGCCCGTCGCCCAAGCGAAACTCGTATCTGCCCAGCACCCGGCCTTTCGGCAGGCCATGCGTGTTCAGGTGCTGCGCCCCGACGGAAAATTCTACAACGGGGCGATCCAACTCCCCAGCAAGCAAGCGGTTCACGCAGGCGACACGGTGCTGACTCGTCTCCACTTTCGCTCCGTTCATAATACAGAAGAGACAGGTAACGGGTTTGCCACCGTCTTCCTACAAGGCCCCCCACCCGGCTATAAGAAATATCTGATACGCGAGGTCAGCGCGGGCCACGACTGGCAAACCTACTCCTTGCCCGTCAAGCTCACAGACGACTTAGCACCCGAGCAACTGAGCCTTTTCATTGGGGCAGGCGGTGGCTCTAAACCACAAACCTGGGAAGTAGGCGGCATCGAATTGATCAATTACGGATCGAGTGTCGAGCTCTCCGACTTACCGCAAAGTCAAGCCACATACATCGGCCGCGCCCCCGACGCCCCATGGCGCACAGCGGCCAACGAGCGAATCGAACGCTACCGCAAGGGCGACATATGTATTCAAGTCTTTGATACCGATGGTAATCCGATTCACGGGGCAGCAATCGAACTACGCCAACAGCGCCACGCCTACCACTTCGGCTCCGTGATCACCGCAGCCTTGATCACCGGCGAGTCCCAAGACGCAGAGATCTACCGCCAAAAAGTGCTAGAACTATTCAATCAAAGCGGCACCGAAAATGATCTCAAATGGGGCCCCTGGCAAAACGAATGGGGACAGCGATACAATCGGGCTCAAACTCTGGAAGCACTGCAATGGCTACGCGATCATCACTTCTATACCCGTGGCCACGTCCTGGTTTGGCCCGGCAAAAAACACCTACCCCGCAACATTCAGGCCTACCTCCAACAAGACCAGCTACAGCGCACAGACCCCATTGTTAAAGAGATTACACTCGCGCATATCGAAGACATCACAAGCGCGACCGCCCACCTGCTGGATGAATGGGATGTGGTTAACGAGCCCTACAGCAATCACGATTTGATGGATGCCTTTGGCGACACCCTTCTAGTCGATTGGTTTAAAGCCGCGCGCCAACACCTCCCCACCCAGCAACTCTATCTCAACGACTACGGCATCCTCTCCGGCAACGGACGCGACCTCGCCCACCATCAACACTACGAACAGACCTTGCGCACGCTAATCGATGCCGGCGCCCCGATCACCGGCATGGGCATGCAAGGCCACTTCGGAGCCACCCCCACCGCGATTAACAAGGTCTACCAAATCATCGATCAATTTCACAAGCGCTTCCCCCAGCTCAACATTCGGATCACCGAATTCGACATACAAAGCGACGATCCTCAGCTACAGGCCGATTACACCCGCGATCTCTTAACCATCGCCTTCAGCCATCCGGCCACGGTCGGCCTCCAATGCTGGGGGTTCTGGGCCGGCGCCCATTGGCGACCGGAATCCGCCATGTACACTAAAGATTGGCAAGAAAAGCCCAACGCTCGCGAATGGAAACGCCTCACCCGTGAACTCTGGTGGACCAAGCTAGACGGTCAAAGCAATCGCGACGGCGTCTTCGCCGCACGCGGCTTCTACGGTGACTACACTGTCAAAGTCTCCCACCAGGGACGCAGTCAAACTGTCCACTTCAGCCTAAGCCAAGACAGCAAGAACGAACTTGTAATCCAATTCTAGGGAAGTGGGAAGTTCCCATCTCCTTTATCTTCTGCCTTCTTTTTTCGATTCCAACATGCGAACAAATAGCTCCCCACAAACAATCCTCTTTATCGGCGACAGCATCACAGACTGTGGTCGCCGCCAACAACATGCCCCACTCGGCAACGGCTATGTTGCGCTAGTCGACGACATGCTCAAACTGCATCAACCATCGGCTGACTTCCGGGTCGTCAATCGCGGCATCGCAGGCAACACCATCGAAGACCTCCGCTCCCGCTGGACCGATCATGTCCTCTGCGAAGCACCCGACTATTTAGTCATCAAAATCGGCATCAACGATTGCAACCGCTACCAGACCGACCCCAGCAAAGAACTGCAAAGCCCACAGCAGTATGCCAAGATTTACGATCAAATCTTAACACAAACTCGCAAAAGCTTACCCAATACGAAAGTCCTGATCCTCAGCCCTTTTTTCATCAGCAAAGACAGCAATATTCCCGATGCCTACCGTGCTCGCGTGCGTGCTGACCTAAAAGAATACATCACGCACGCAGAAAAAGCCGCGAAGACCCACGGAGCGCACTATTTCGATCTCCAGGCAAAATTCGAACAGCTGCTGGAACACATGCGCCCCTGCGAACTAGCCGACGATGGCGTTCACCCCAACCGGACAGGCACCTTATTCATCGCCCAGGAGGTCTTCGGAGCGCTGTGTAAAGTCCAAGGCAATGAAATTTCATCTAACAAGACCTCCCCAGTATCATCACTAAATGAGTGAGCTAAGATCGATCAAAGTTCAGCGGTTAGTATGCCAATTCGGGCCCAACTGCGCGAATGCTACAGCCGTCCTGCCAGAATCCATCTAGGCAGAGTATTTGCTTAGCAACCGGCCGGCCCGTTCGTCCGTGCAATACCATGGAGTGAAGCATCTCTGCCGCCGCCGAACCGACTCGCCCGGGAGAGATTGCGACACCTGCGATGCCAGGTGTTTCCTGATCTGCATTGAGATTCAAACCTGCCACACCGACATCCTCTGGCACCCCGATGCCAGCGTCGGTCAACCAGCCTAGCAGGATGTCTGCATGTAGACTCAAAATCACATCTGGAGCGCATGCTCGCAACCAAGATAGAAACTTCCGACGCGAGACATCAGAAAGAAGCGAAGCAGGCTGATCCAACATCAGAGGAGGCAGGACCTTTCCCACGGCGCCGCCCCAAGCACCTAAAGCCAACGCGGCCCCCCCGACCCGATAGTCCGTGCGGGCTTCGGAACTGGAAAGAACAACACCAATTTTCTGGTATCCCCGATGCACGAGCCTATCCAGGGCCAAGCTCACCATTTGATAATTATCGTGACGCACAGTATCGAAGCCGGTCCGACGCACACCGTAGCCCAGATTGACCCCGGAAAACGGCGACCAGTCGATGCCCTCCGGAACTCGGATCTGGACCGGCGGGACGAACAACCCCACGACCCCGCGCACAAACAACATCCGCAGGACCCGTTCCCAGCTTTTCAAAGTATCACCTCCAAGTGCAAACTCGACCCCGTAGCCAAATGATGCAGCCGTTTTAAGCGCAGCGCAAACCGTGGCGTGAAAACCTTGCTGGTCGCGCCACACCCGCTCATCACTGCCGGGCGTAACCAACGCAACCGAAACACTCGTCACCTGATGCCCTTTTCGTTTGCGCCGCCCCGCCAACGCTGTGAGCAGAGGATCCGGACGATAGCCCAGAGCCTCGATAGCCTGGTGAACTCGCTCCGCGGTGGCCGGCTTGACGCCTTTCAGCCCACGAACCACCCGAGATGCCGTCATGGCGCTCACACCCGCATGGACAGCGACGTCACGGAGAGAGGGAATGGAACCAGGCATTTGTTACAGCTATCATTTTGAAGCGCTTGTGTCTACCCCGAAATCTTCAAAATTATACGCTGTTTAACCTAAACCTCCAAAACTATGTCCCTCACTGCTCTACCACTCGAAATGCCTAATCAAATCTCAATCAAACGTACCCATTTAAACTCCCACCGTGCAGGAAAATTCCTGTTCTGCGCCGGCCTTGCGCTGGCAGCATCTAGCACAAGTCACGCGGCACTGATCGCCCACTGGGACTTGGACAGCGCAGACGAGAGCCTTTCCGCAACAGCTGGCACGCTTTCGGGCGACGCCGCAGTCGGCGCCAGCGCAATCGCTCCCTCAGGTAACGGCGCGCTCACGACGACGACAGGGACTTTCGACTCCAATATGGTAGCGGATGACATCACAGGGTTTGGCGGCAGCGGTTCCTTCACAATTCTCTCATGGTTCCAAACCTCATCCGCCACCGACCAAACCATCTTCAACTACTCACCAAGCGAAGGAAGCAGTGGAGGCGCGGATTTGCGTTTCTTTGTCAATTCCGCGGGGGATTTTCGCGTGGAGATGTCCAGTGGAGCCGGATTCGATCTAGGCCTAGGATCCGTTAACCTGAACGATGGTGCGACTCACATGGTGGGTGTGATCTTCGACAGCTCCACAGGCGATAGCTTTCATGATCTCGATCTCTACGTCGATGGGACCCTCTACAATGTGACCGGCGGCACCGACCATACGGTCAATCTAAGTGGAAGTGTTGAGTCCGGCACCACTGAGGGCACCATCATTTTTGGCATGAATCAGCCCAATAATAGCAATGTTGAAAAGCAATTCATCGGCACGATTGATGATATAGCCATCTACGATCAGGCGCTTGACGCAACTGCCCTCGCATCCATCGCAGCCAACGGAGTTGTCATCCCAGAACCTTCTGCTTTCGCTCTGCTGCTAGCTTCCGGAGTTGGCACGCTCGTCTGCCTCCGCCGCCGTAAGGCGTAGCTTCAGACGGCATCAACGATGATCACTGTATCGCCATGAACATTCAAGTTACACTCAGTCGTCGCAGGCAAAGGCTTGAATTGACTACTCAGCTACGGTGTTGAAGGACCAGAGCTCTCCTGGCACGAGCGAGCCGTCGGACTTTCGAGTGTCGACACGCCAGTAATATGCCTGAGCCGCTTCCAGTGCGAGCGAACCCTTCAGAGAAACGATGTTTCGATAGCTATCTAAGGTCGCCACAGGCTGTAAATCATCTGGCTGAATGCCTAAATAAATAGTGGCGGAACTCCCCCCCAAGCCTATCAAATACATTAAATTGGCATCAAGTGGCACTTGTCCCGCTCTATTTTTCGGAATAGGCATCGAAGCGGAGGCTGTCTGCCGGCCTGGAATCCAGTAAAAATCATCGCCAAACTCATAGGCACCAATATCCGGGGCACGCCCAAGGTATTGCTGCGAAACTGCCACTGGCTCTCCTCGAATGGAGCAAGTGACTGGTGTGCCTTGATCAATTAAACTAAGTGCATTGGCCTTGGGGCGGAAGTCCCAATTCTTCAAATCACGCAGCAGCTCCTGAATGCGGCGATCTTCTTTGCGTGCAACATAGTTATGAGAGCTGATCCCAGGCATCGGTTGATCCGTAAAGTGCGAGGCCGCATTATTGCGGGTGATCGTTTCGGCGTTGCCGCCCTTTTCCGTGGCGATGTTGAGTTCAGATCCTCGTCCAAGACCGAGATTGTGATACACCTCGTGATAGCTCCCTTTTACTCGAAATCCATTCCCGCCGGATGGCGACATGCGCTTCACTCCCGTATCCATCGCGACATTCCGATAGAGATTTCCATGCACTCCGAGCAAGGGACGATTGTTACCATCCCACCGAAAGTCCCGCTGTCCATTGCCAATAAACCAATTGTATCGTATCACAGATTCCATGACATGAGCATCAGGCATATACATGGAGGACCCGTCAGTGTGCAGTAGCCCACAAGCGGTATGAAAATTAAACTCGCAGATAATATTTTCGATCGATGCGGGATCATAACCTTCAGGCTTAAACTTACGCGACGGACCTTCAATAGAACGATTCGCTGAAAAGCCTTGCGCATTGCCAGTCATTGACAAGGTATTGCGGCGGTACAAAAGCCCCCGCGCCTTATTGATACGGATGGAACTGCTCGCACTGAAGGGCGCTTGAGGCCCCCAGTCATTATTCACACAAGCATAGTCGATCTGGTGAAACAGGTTATTCACGATCCGCATATTCTCGACAAAATCACCCAGTAACGCGCTGCCATCGGCATACTGAAAGCTGCAATTATAGACCAGGATATCCCTGCAAAAGTCATCCTCTGTTCCGGTAAAGTGTGCGGTCTCCGACGGTCCTAAGATGCCCAGTGCGCGCTTCGATGCCGCATAGTAACTGAAATCACAATTCTGGATCGTAATGTGGTCCGACTGTGTAAACGAGAATGTGGTGGCAAAGAAGTCTAGCCCATCGATCACAATGTGTTGGGTCTCGGCATCGCCGACGATGGCGTAGCTTTGCACTTTACCATAGATTTCGCGGTCGGTCGGATTCAGGCCGTCGTCCGCCCATAAATAAAGCGTCTTGGTGCTTTCGTCGTAGGCCCATTCCTGCGCGCTATCTAACAACGCCCGCTCAGCGTTGCCCACCCCACCCTCAAAGAAGTAATTGAGCGTGGTTTTGTATTTCTTCAGCTCAGGGCTGTAGTCAAACTCTGATGAGCCCACGGCATGATTTTCAACGAGCCGTGACGCCGTGGCATGTGCGCCAAAATTAAGTAGAGCCACGCAATCGTTGAACGAAAAGCCCGCGGCCGCAATCGACCTTTCATCCACACTGCCATCGATCACGTGTCCGTTCGTCGAATCCCGCGAGCGAAAGCAACGCGCCGCCGTCCGGTGCCACACGGTATCGGAAAAAGCCTGTGCATTGGGAAAACGGGCGAGTGTCATTAGCTCATCGTCGACAAACAACTGAGTCACATCCTGTGGCAGTGTCGTTTTGTAAACTTTGCCCTCATCGAGTGTCCATGCGCTGTCAATTTGAACCGTGCCGTCTAAGATCACCTGTTCGTCCATATAATTCGTCAAGGTGATCGGCTGCCCGGATAAGCCCGCCTTCCCCGCCAGATCAATTGTCTCCCGATACACCCCAGCTCGAATATAGCAGGTATCGCCCGGCCGCATCACATCCACCGCACGTTGAATCGTGGCAAAGGGCTGCTCGGGCGACGTGCCCGCATTGCGATCATCCCCGTCAGGGGCCACACAATAACTCGCGGCCTGCGCAGATAGGCAGAGCTGTGAGCACGCAAGCAAAACGAGCCACGGAAGTTTAAAAATATGCGTAGACATTAGACCCACAGTTTAAAGTACAAGCGCTCGCAAGCGAGCACACCACGTTTTTTGCAATGAACGCCGATAAGTAAAAAAAGTTTCCCAGCCCAGCAGGACTTGGAAACTTTTTGGAAAAAGAATAAGCTAGTATGCACTAGTCGCGGCGACGGCGCAGCATCACCGAG
>NZ_JARXHW010000067.1:0-17385 GCF_031127805.1 Thalassobacterium maritimum
CCATGTGCACTGGGTGTCATTTACTTTCGCCCAAGACTGAACCAGCCGGAGCAGGACAACCCGATAACCCGCCCGTAAAACTCTAAAAACCACTAGGACTTCTAACTCGTCAGGCGGGTTGCCTGTCCTCGTCGATATACCGAGAGATTAATGAAAGTCTCACACGGAAGCACAAAGGCACGGAGGATTTATGAAATGCGTTGTTTGATCTCCGTGTCTCCGCGACTCCGTGTGAAATAAATCAAGGAAAAATAAATTGAAAGAATCCAGATTCTAACCATCCTGAACCAATCAAACTAAATCTAGGAAATGAACACTGATGCGACAGGACAGTTTGAACGCATTGGAACAGCCCGGGGGTATATCCAGGCGAGAGTGGTCAACTCCGTTCGTGCCTCACTACGTGCCACCTCTTGACGAATCTGAAAATGAAAATCATAGGAAAACAAGTAGCGCTCAATTTCGCTACGTTGGGATATTCAGGTTACCGTGAAGCGAAAAAAAGAATTGAAAAAAACAGCCTCAAAGAGCGCGTGGCTTACTCGGAGCAGATCTTGGGGTTCATGCTAGCCTTACCCATAATCATGGCTCTTATCACTGTGATGGGATTACTTGAAAGCGTAGCAGTCTTGGACGAGTTCCTGGGGACGGTCGATGAAATGAACGAATACAACTATCCTAGGGCTGGTGTCATCGAGACGCTTACATTTATACCTTTTACGTTTATCCTGTTTTGTTTTCTTCACCTATACCTCGGACTTGCTGCAATCCAGCATATGCCGACCTTGAAAGGAGAAGACAGAAATAAAATCATACTATTCGGCTTCTATGCCATTGACTGGAGTCCCTCTGAATACCTCAAGGATTCAGATCCAGACGACACAGACAACCCATTTAACCCGCCCGTAAAACTCTAAAAAGCAACTGGACGACTAATCCCACAGACTGGGTGTCTGGTCTCGACGATATGCAGAAGATGAAATGAATCGACTCCTCAAGAACCTGCTAATCTTCTTTGGGGCTTTAGGAATCATCGGGGCAATAGCATTCTTTGCCTTCTGGCCAGATGAGCCACTCGATGAGCTCATGGGGTTGTCGCAATCCTCATTTGAAGACGAAGCATCAGCAGGATTACCCAGTTCTGCATCACGTATCATGAGATACACCACTGGATTTGCAGACACTGCGCGATGGATCTCCTACTCAGCAGACAAATCCGAAATCGAACAAGTAGTCAGTGAATTAACATAAAAATAAAATCGAAGAGTTGGACACTTGGAAACAAGGGGAATCCTCACCTGTGGGCAGACCTGCTAGGCCCAAAGAAAGAAACAATGGCTACTGGGATATTGAGAAGATCACCGAAGGACGAAAGTTCTACCAGTTCGACGGGAATAAAGAAATCGGCATCCTTGTGGACACAGACCGCTGGAGAATCTACACCTATGAATCATTCTAATCCCAATATGCGAACCAGTCGCTCTGGGAAACGTCGCCAAGGCGCCGCGCCAGAGCTCTCTGGTTAGTGAAAATAAATACAAAAACCACAAACCAACAAAAACCATGACAATACCTCCAAACCTCAAAAAACAAATACTCAAGCTAGAAGGAAAGATCCCTGCAGACCGCAAAAGCGAAAAGGTTCAAAGGAATGCAATTCAACATTGTAGTTTCGACCAATACTGGAGCCATTGAACTATGGAAAAGCATCGCGATCATGCCTTGCTTGGAAAGTGGGTTGGCTCAAAGGACTGTCACATCGAGCCTGACTGGATTCTAATCTATAGGAACGAAGCTGATTCACTTTTCTTGGAGCGCTCTGGAAGCACAGTCAGCTCTTTAAGTAATAGCTCCATCAACTCGGTCGTTGGTTCAGACGCTCACAATGGCTGTCGCCATCATGCTACAATAAAAACTTCCCCGCAGTTTTAATCACACCCGTTTTGATGGCTAGCACACATACTTGGTTGCTTCTATAGGTGGGGAGCTTTAGCTGTACTGGGGTGGAAAGATTGCAGACACGTTCGTTTAGACTGGGAGATCAGCGTTGGTTATACAGGCTGCCTGCACTTCTTGGGGAATGGCCAAGCGGGCTGCAAGGCTCAAGAACCGCTGCGAGTGAGCCTGTTTATACTCAATTGGCCTTCGACAAACGAAATCGACTCCTTGCGGCTGCTTCTTTCCGTCTGCAACTCGATGGCAACTTACGCTTACTCGGCATCGCCACTCGGCTAGCGGAAACGGATTGGGCGGCCATTTTTCGACAACTGTTCCTATCTCTCGACCCTGCCTCGAGAACGCGGAAGCTTTTGTATGTTTTCGAAGAAGCTTGCGATCGTCATGATCTTTTGACTCGCCGAATTTTGGCTTCCTTGGGTTTTCAACTCTCGGAGAGCTTGGGCGTGACAGTCTGCGGGAGGATTGTTGACCAAAGAATCGACTTCTGGCAGGCTCGATTGAGGGCTCCTACCGGAATTAAACTGATACCTTGGCGGGAGCTGGCAATGAACTCTCTCGAGCGTCTGAAGCAGGAGGATCTGCCGCACTGGCAGGTTCCGTATACCGTCGACCCGAGGCGGGAGCTTGGCGGTATCGACCCCATTTGCAGCGTTGCGGCCGTCGACTCGGACGAGCGCATTGTTGGCTGGATGCTCTGCCATCAGCGGCCTGGGGTTTTGCGCTACTCGGCTCTCTACGTCGCGAGTGCGCAGCGCACGGGACAGGGTAAGCAGGGCTTTCGGCTCGGCTTTTCACTGGTGGCCTATGCGGTCAGTCAACATATTCTACAAAACGCGCTACTGTATCCGCGGTGGAGTTACTCGACGATAAGGGCCAACAAAGGATCTAATCGCATGACCGATAAGATTTTCATTGATAAGAATTCACAATTTTTACAGATAAAGGGCTCCTACTACGTGCTCAAAGCATGACTCACTCTCTATCCAAACCTTTCAGCTAGTTAATGAAGTCCGGCCCATTCCGCGAAGACGCGGCTGATAGTTTTATTTCCTCCGAAGAGCTCGACCGTGCCTCTCGTCAGATTCGGGGTAAAAGTTCATTCATTCTATGGCTGACCTTCATTTTGGTGGTGACGGCCATCATCTTAGCGTGGATCATTGAGGTGCCGGTTAAAGTCAAAGGTCACGGGGTCATTTGGTCGCCGGAGGGAGTGCGCCAAATTGCGGCGAGTGCGCCGGGGCGAGTGCTGGCGATCGAAGTGAATGTCGGGGATCGCGTCGCTGCGGGGGATTTGATCGCATCGCTGGATCAAACCGAGCTCCGCGCCCAGCTGACCAGTTCCAGTGCGCAACTTAAAGCTCTTCAAAGCAATCTCGCCGGTCTTAAGCGACTTCAGGAGACGGATCGTAACACCCGCGAGCAACTCGCGCTGAAACGTGACGCCTTATTTACCCAGTCCAATGAGCGAGCCGAGCAGCAAGTCAAGCGATTGCGAGAGCGCTTGGAAGCGCTCGCCTCTCTGGAGGCCAATGGACTGATCGAGGCCGACCGGGTCGCGGCACTTGAGACGCAGTTGAGCCAGATTATCGAGCAGACGAGCAATTTGCAGCGCCAGCTCCTGAGTGAGGAGCGCCAGGAGCATGCCGCCGAAATCAGTCTGGAGCGTGAGCTCTTACAAAAAAATCTGGAAGTCGCCCGTCTTGAAGCGGAGATTGTCCTATTACAGTCCCAACTTCGTAACAATGGTGCCCTGACGACACCGATCGCGGGAAGCGTGGTCGAGGTTTCGGCGGCGGTGGGCGACTATCTTTCCCCTGGCGCGCCAGTCCTATTGATCCAGCCCGATGTCGGAGACGCTTCGCTCAGTGCCATCGTCTTCGTGCCGAGCCAGCAGACCAAGCCCATTCGCCCCGGTATGAAAGTTGAATTGGCCTTGCCCTCCTTTCCCAGTGAGATGTATGGCACACTTCAGGGCACGGTGGCTGAGCTGTCCCCCTTGCCCCTCTCAACCACTGCATTGATGCGCGAGCTTCGCAACGACCAACTGGTGCAGACAATCAGCGAAGGAGGGAGTCCTTTTCTTGTTCGGGTCGAACTGCTGCGCCAGTCGGATGCTTCGGGCGCTTATCTTTGGTCCTCCCCCTCTGACAGGCCAAGGGAACTCTTTGCCGGGATGACGCTCGAGGGCAGTATTGTGACCTCCAAAACGCGATTATTGAATCTTTTCCTCCCCAAAGTGCGCTGATGTCGATATCTGGAATCAGAGGATGGCGAAGCCATCGTACGCCTTCCATGCTGCAGATCGAAGCTAGCGAATGCGGCGTCGTCTGTCTGGCAATGATTCTGGGGTTTTACAAGCGCTGGGTGCCGGTGGAGACCTTGCGTCACGATTGCGGCGCTTCGAGAGACGGCACGAATGCCTCCAATCTATTGAAAGCGGCCCGCCATCATGGTCTCGATGCGGGCGGCTTCAGTTTGGACACGCCGGAGTTCGACGATGTCCGACTGCCTGCCATTATCCATTGGCGATTTCACCATTTTGTCGTCTTAGAGAAGCAACGCGGCGGCCGATATTGGATCAACGATCCCGCCAACGGCCGCTATACTGTCGACGCACAAACGATCAGCGAGGCCTTCACGGGAGTGCTCCTGACTTTTAGGCCCGGCGAGCAATTTGAAACGAAGGGAAGTCAGCCCAGTTGCCTGGGCTCCCTGCGCTCTTATTTAAACGAGGTGCCGAAAAGCCTCGCCTTAACCGCTGGCCTGGCTCTGGCCTTGGTCGTCCCCGGGCTCCTATTGCCCTTCGCCTCCATCATCTTTGTCGACAGCATTCTCGTCCAAGGTTTCACCGACTGGCTGCGGCCACTGCTGATCGGTATGGGCGTCGTCGCTCTTCTCCAATTCATCCTGACATACTATCAGCAGCAAATGGCGCTGGTTCTAGCCACCCGGCTCAGCGTGGCTCTGGGCTCACGGATGATTGGGCGCTCTCTACGACTGCCCCTCAGTTTTTTCGCCCAACGTTCTCCCAGTGAAATGGCCAGCCGAGCCCAGCTCACAGACCGATTGGCGGGCTTGATCTCGGGGCCGCTGGCTATGTCCGGCATCGGTTTGCTGACGGCCTTGCTCTACATGGGCGTGATGCTATTTTTCGATCCCGTGCTGGCTGCTGTAATCGGCCTCCTCGGTCTGGCGAACCTGCTTTTTTTCGTTTGGCAGTTCGGGCGCGTTCAGGAACTCAATCAGGCCTTGATACGTGAATCCACGCTCTACGCCGGTGCGCAGATGCAAGGCTTGAAAATGCTCTCGGAAGTCAAGGCCAGTGGCATGGAAAAGGTCCTGCTCGGGCAATTGACTGGCCGCAAGATACGCGAGCAAAACCAGCAGCGCCTCCTCGTCGTTCGCCAGACATTTATGGAATCGCTGCCGACCTTTCTACGTTTTGGGGCGGCAGCGATTGTCCTCTATGTCGGGGGGCTGCGAGTCATTGATGGCGGCATGTCTCTTGGAGTTCTGGTGGCTTTTCAAGGGCTTGTGATGCAGTTCCTGCTACCGATTCAGCAAACCCTCAACCATTTTACTGCTTTGCAAGGGACGCAAGGTACCCTCGATCGCATTGAAGATATTTTCCGTCAGGACATAGAATCGACGCCATTAGCGGCAGATACGAAGGCGCAGCCAGAGCACGATCCGGACGCCTGCGAGCACGAGCATGATGAGCGCACGCCTAGCAGCTCGGTCAGTGCCTTTGAGGACAGACGACCGATTCTCAGATTGGAAAACATCACCTTCGGCTACCAGCCTTTGGCTGAACCTCTATTGAAGGATTTTAACCTTGAGATTGCTCCCGGTAAATGGGTTGCGCTAGTCGGCCCGTCAGGTTCAGGGAAGTCCACGGTAGCCCGATTATTGGGGCGTTTACATCAACCTTGGTCTGGTGAGATCAGCCTGCGCGGAGTGGCGCTGGATGCGCTTCCAAGTGGCGAGTTTAACCGACGGGTGGCGCTGGTCGACCAGGATCTCGTTCTTTTCAGCGGCACTGTTACCGAAAACCTGACCCTTTGGACAGGGGAAATGCACTTGGAGCAAATGAGCCGGGCAACCCGGGCGGCCCGCATTCATGACTGGATCATCAACCAGCCGCTTGGCTTCGATCATAAAATCGGTGAAGGCGGTAAAAATCTCAGTGGAGGCGAACGGGCGCGCATGGACATCGCTCGAGCTCTCGCAGGAGAGCCCGATCTGATAATTCTGGACGAGGCGACAGCAGCGCTCGACGCCCTGACGGAAGCGGAACTCTTGCGTGAATTACGTTTGCACAGCAGTGGCGGCATCATCATCACCCATCGCCTCGCCTCGATTCAGGACTGCGATGAAATTATCGTCTTTTCCCAAGGCAAACCCGTGCAGCGAGGCACCCATGCAGAACTCTACGGTGAAAGTCGCGGGCGATATCGGAAACTACTCGAAGCAGAGGAGGCGAAACCCGTATGAAGCAACCGATGCGTCGACCAGGCAGAGGCGTTTCGCGCCCGCCGATACGAAAAGGAGCAGCTCCAGCAGCCACTGCCGAAGCCACGGTGGGCAATCATGCAGCATCTGAAGAAGCTTGGTATGAAGCATTACCCACTCGCCTGCAGCGCACTCCCCGCAAGCTGAATGGTCTGAGTCCCGTCGAAAGCTGTCCGAAACGAAATCAACCGATTGTCCTACTCGTCATCGAGGGGAAGTTGGCTCTGGAGGCCGAACTCTTCTGCGAGGGCTATTATGAGCAGCGTCGACGGCTCGCCACGCTCGAAGCAGGTGAAATCCTGCTAATTCCCCAGTCCCCCCTAGATATGCTGGCACTGTATGTGGGCGGCGACCGCAGTGTAAGCATCTTACAGTTTGACCTTGCCGAACTCGTAGGACTCGCCACCGAAAATCAAGACGCAAGTCCTCTTCAGGAGGCTCTTTTGAAGGCCTTGGCCGCACCCAACCGATGGGAGCCGCGCAAGGTACCGCCAGCAGAGGGCCGAGTTCACCGGGTGGCGGCTGGCACGATCCAGCGCGTGCGCCGCGGGCAGAGCCTGGCTCCGGCGGACAAACCAGTGCTCGTGGCCTTGGACGACGGGTTTGAGCCTTCCCCGGCTCCGGAGAGCCCGCTCCCGGAGACTCTCAGCCACTGGTTACTCGAGGAGAGCGCGCCCCTCTTGTATCGAGGCGAAAAAGCTGTCCAATCAGCGCCCGCCGATCTGAGCACTTTCCTGGCTGATGCGCGTGCAACTGCGTCGCTGACAGCCTTCATCGATTTTCGCTGGCGTGAGTTGAGCGCCCGCTGGGAGGCCCGCCGTATCGCTCTCGAGGAAAGCGCCGCCCAAACTTCTTCCCGGCGCGACATCGAACTACAGCTCAACCAAAGTCGTCTTGCAGGCTTGCTCTCCGGGCGCGACGATGGCTTACCGCAGACGGAGAATCATCCGCTCCGGGCGGCTTTTTATTTAATACGCAAACAGGACTGGTTACCTGTGTTGCCACGCTTTATAGACAGCCACGATCCTTTGGTGCTGTTCGACCAGATTGCAGCCAGCTCAGGCTTGCTTGTTCGCGAAGTGCGCTTGGACTCTGGCTGGTGGCGGGAGGATCTTGGTCGGATATTGGCATTTGACCCGGATGGACAGGTTTGGGTATTACTCCCCCGCGGCAAATACTACGACGTCTGGGATTCCCGCACAGGTAAAATCCGTCGACTCCCGCCGAAGGAGGCGGCCACCTGGAAGCCGAGGGCAGTCACTTTTTATCGTCAGTATCCAGCAAAAGCCCTGGGGCTGCTAGACATCGTGCTGTTCGAACTGCACCAAGTGCGATCGGCCATCGCGGGGCTGCTCGCGCTCGCCCTCCTTACCAGCGGGGTGGCCGCACTGATCCCCATGGCGGCCGCCTTCATTGTTCAAAACATTTTACCCGGCGGCTTGAAACCACTACTTGCAACCGTCTGCGGCGCCCTGCTGGCGGCTGGTGGCTTCACTGTGGCCTTTGCATGGGCACAGCGGATGCTGCTTCAGCGGATGGACTTTCAATTGAATCTGGCGGCGACTGTGGCCCTTTGGCATCGCATCCTTTACTGGAAATTGCCGGATCAGCGAAAATACTCCGCGGGCGATCTGGCCATGCGGATCGGCTCCTTTACGGGCCTAGCCAGCTTCTTCCGGATGGTCGCCCAAAGCGGTGCCACGCAGAGCCTTACCTTGATCAGCAGTATGGCCGTGATCTTTTGGGTGAGTTTCCAGCTTGGGTTCTATACATTGCTATTTGCCTCCGTCGCATTGCTTGTCGCGGCACTGTTTTCCTGGCTCCAAGTCCGTGCTTTTATGGGCGGCGAGAAGTCACTAGGCATCGTCAACGCCTTTTCTTTGGAAGCTTATAGTGCCATTCACAAAATCAAGGCTGCGGGAGTTGAGCGCTCCATCCAGATGCAGTGGGCCGAGCGCTTCAGCCGCTTGCGTCAGAAACTCATCGCCAGTCAAAGAGTTGGCATCGCCAGTAGTGCTTTTCAGACGAGCTGGGTCACCCTGAGCTCCGCGGCCTTTTACTTCATTCTCGTCTCGCAATTGCAGGGCGATCTATCAATCGCGAAGTACATTGCCTTTACAGGTGCCTATGCCACGGTGGCGGCGAATCTCAGTCGACTCGCGGGCCTGATCCTCGGCATCGGGATGCAACTGTCTTTTCTCAAATTCGTGGAGCCGCTCATGAAAACACTGCCTGACCTACGCGCGGACAGGTTGCAGCCGCAGCAACTGAGTGGCTGTTTACGGGCCGAGAACCTAGTCTTTTCCTACCCAGGATCACCTGCCCCAGCGCTCAACGGACTCTCCTTCGAAGCTAGACCCGGACAATTCACGGTTGTAGTCGGCCCCTCCGGTTGCGGAAAATCGACCCTCGCTCGGGTATTGGCAGGCCTCGAATCCGCCCGTGCGGGCCGTGTCTATCTTGATGACTACGATGTCGAGACGATCGATCCATCTGCCCTCCGCAGTAATGTCGCCATCGTGCTGCAGGATTTTCAACTCATTCCCGGGACCGTGCTTGATAACTTGCGAGGAGCCCTCAGCGCTGATCTAAACGAGGTCATCAATGCGGCCAAACTGGCCTGTATTTGGGATGATATTGAGCAAATGCCCATGGGGGTGCATACGCCGGTGACGGGGAATGCCAGCGCTTTCTCCGGAGGGCAGATCCAGCGAATGGCACTGGCTCGGGCACTCCTACGTCGTCCGCGTGTTCTCATCCTAGACGAAGTGACGAGCGCTCTGGACAGCGAGCTCCAGGCACAGATTGTTGCCAACATTAGCGCCTCCAACCAGACTGTCATCTTTATTGCCCATCGTCTCAGTCTGGCCAAGCTGGCAGACAAAATCGTGGTTCTAAAAGACGGCAAAGTCGTCGAACAAGGGAGCGATGCCGAACTGCGCGGTAAAGGCGGACTCTACACTCAAATGACGGAGGTTCGAGGATGAAGCCAATTAGTTTCAGAATGTTCACAGCGCTGCTGATAAGCATTTATTTCGTCGGAGCGGGCCTGGCCCAGGGAGCTACGGCAGAAACGGAGGTGGCAGAGGCTGGCTGGCAGTTGGCTGCGCTCGAAGCCCTAGCCTTGAGTCACGCACCGGAACTGGCTGCAGCCCGCGCTGAAACCGAAGCCGCTCAAAAGGGTGTAAAGGTGGCTCGTCTGGGCTGGTTGCCTCAGCTCTCCACTCGTATCGCTTACGAGGATAATGCCAAGATCGCGAATGTCTTAACGTTTTCCGAGCCCGAACCTTACGACCTTTGGTCCAGTGCACTGATTGGCGAGTGGGCAGTCTTCGACGGCTTTCGCCGTCATTTTCAGCTCGATCTGGCCACTGCAGAGGAAGCGGTTGCTTTTTGGCGCGAGCGAGAAAGCCGTCAGCGCCTCCTGCAAGAGCTAGCGGCAGCCTTTTTCGATGCTGCAGATGCCCGCCAAAGCTTGGACGATCTGTCGCCCTTGATTGCCCGTGCCCGTGAGCGACTGGAGGCGCAGCAGGAACAGTTGGCGGCAGGCACACTGAGCCGGATCACTTTGAGCCGCATTCGGCAGGATTTGGCGCATTTGGAGAAACAGCGGCTGACTGCCCGTTACGCTCAGGAGATGGCGGAAAGCCGTATGGCTGGGCTGCTTGCTACGGAAGAGGGATTCTGGGACTATCGCGAGCACTACGAAGCACCACCAGTGAAGGTATTGCCATTAGACCTGGTCATGAAGCGCGATATACCCGCCGTCGAGCGCGCGCGTGCGGACGCGGCGGCGGCCGAGGCTAAGACCGGCCTCGCCCGCTCACGCTTCAGCCCCCAAGTCAAGCTCAACGGTTCCGTTGGCTACCGCTCGCTTAGTCGTTTTGCGACGGAAGACCAGAACCAGGAATACAGCTTTGGTGTTTCACTCACATGGGACTTTACGGATGCCGGAACCCAAATTGTTCGAGTCGCGCAGCTTCAGGCCGAAGAGCGGGCCGCGACGGCTCGACTAGAGCTGGCGCGAGCCCGCCATTTACAGACTGTCGCCACCGCGCAGCTAGAAAAAATGCAAGCCGAGGAGATGCTGGAATTGCAGACAGAGCTGGCGGCGATGGCGCTGCGGCGTCTGAATGATATCAAACAATCTTATGAAGCCCGCACAGTGACGCGCGATGACTTGCTGGCGGCACAGCAGGAGCTGGCGAGTGCACAGATGGAGTTACGTCGCGCACAAATGCAAGTCTCTCGTCAGGCTTATCTTTTATGGCTCACCGCGGGGCAACCCCCACTTGCGGCGCTAGCGCGCTCCACGGCCGATTCAAGCACGAAGCGCTCGGCTCTACATGACATAGAGCATCCCTGATTAAAAATTCCCCATAGATCACTACCAATAGTCAAAACCAAGCACCTCTTATGCGTAAAGTTCTCCATATCCTTGGCCATTTTAACGACAGCGATATCCAGTGGATCAAGGATGTTGCCAGTCTCGCTCAGTTTCCGGCCGGAGAAACCGTGATTCGGCCCAACGAGAAGCTAGAAAACTTATACATCGTTACCTCGGGGCAACTTGAAGTCGTCCATCCTGTTTCCGGGGTCATCGCCACACTTTCCGATGGCGAAATCCTTGGTGAAATGTCCTTTCTCGACGACCGACCACCAGATGTGACGGTTGAGGCCGTATCCGATGTCGCGATGGTGGCCATTCCTATGGAAGAGATTCTTGAGTATTTCCAAGAAGATCCAAGTTTTGAAGGGCGCTTTTTTCGTGCGCTTGCCCTCTTTCTTTCGACACGTCTGCGCGGCACTCAGAACCGACTCGCATTCGGAAAAGCCGAAGTCGTCGAAGAGAAGAAAGATGGTGGATCCGGTGTCGAGCTTGATCCCAATACACTAAAATCGATACAGCGCGCAGGCGGTTTTTTTGACCAAATTCGGAATCATTTTCAGTAAACCATCCTGCCAAGCGACTGCTGCTGGACTTATCAAACTGGTATATGGAAATGTGGCAGGAGGTAGGCGAAGCGCTCATGAGAGGCTAGGCTATTTACCTTACTTTATGTTTGTATCCACAAAACCAGCCTCTTAATTATCCCTTAGTATTTTAGTTTAATGAGCCCGATTTTTTTAATCCTCTCAGCTATATAATTTAAGGAAGCCCTCCAACCACACAAATATTAGCCTCTCCTTTTCACTGACCTACCTACTACCATGAAAAAAAATGTCTCCTCCGGCACGCCTGATAACTCAAAATCAAGCTCAGACACCAGCGCAGTCGAGAAAAAGATAAATGCGCCCCAAAAGCGGACTCTAGACGAGGCCGCACTCGATCAGGTCCGGGGTGGCACCGGGCAAATCGAGCAGCAGATCCAAGATCGTCTAAAAGAGGCTCAGCAGGGCATGCAGGAGGGGAGTCAATACAACGACGTGCAGAACTTCAAAGCTTCCAGCGAGGCTGTGGAAGTCGATGCCCAAGGCGGCAACGACTATGTCGTCGGAAGTGATCACGACGATCTTGTCCAAGGGGGCGAAGGCGATGACCATCTCAAGGGGCAATTAGGCGACGATTTGGTGCTGGGGGGCGAGGGCAATGACCACATCCAAGGCAATGGCGGCGATGACATACTCGTGGGTGGTGGAGGAAATGACGAACTCTATGCTAATAGCGGTGAAAATGTCATAGTTTACGGCCTCGGGGATGGACAGGATACTGTCTACGCGAACGGCGACGATACACTGGTGCTAACGATCGATAAGGAAGAGCTCGACGGCTGGCGCGTCTATGACGGTGGCTGGAAGGATCTTGCCGCTGTGATCGACGAGAACGGCGCTTATGAGCCCAGCAATACGTGGACTTACGTCTTTGCCCCCGATGGTGGGCGGGTGGCTATGTACAATATTGGCAGTGTCCAGATTGACCCTGAAGTTGAGCTTTCCCCTCCTGCACCTCCCACAATCCTAGGTGAGTTGCCACCAGAGCTCGACGCCGTTGCCGGCAATGACGAAATAGACTCAGGCTCCGGAGACGGTGTTCTTTCCGGCGGAGCTGGACGCGACTTTATCAGCGGCTACCATGGTGACGACATCATCATCGGCGGTGAGGGCAATGACGAACTGAGAGGCTATTCCGGCAGCGACACATTTATATATAAAGAAGGCGACGGCTCCGACACCATTGAAGGCGGCTGGGGTAGCTGGAACGACAATGACCGCTTGCTGCTCGAAATCAGCCCCAGCGAACTAGACCAGTGGACGCTTACATCAAGGTCAGCTTGGTATAGTGAGGGGCAGCTCGACATGAAGGCGCTTCTCGACGGCCAAACGATCGGTCTCAACAACCATGAAACTTATATTTTAACTGCGCCTGATGGGGCTCGAATTGAACTCAGCCAAATCAACCAAATTGTCCTCGCAAAGGTAGCGCCGCCGACTTACGCGGTGACAGGCACGATGCCCGACCCCGCAGCGCTCCGAGCCCCCACTCAGAGCAGCACTCTCAGCCAAGTCGCTGAAGAGACCGAAGGCGTTGGCGAGCACCAACGCATCGACCGCGAGGGCGGCGGCCAAGTCATCGGTTCTAGCGACGGCTGGACTTCAGGCACTGATGGCGATGATATCATCGTCGACCGAGATGATAACCAAGGCTGGTGGAGCCGCGGGAGTGATCTCTCGGGTGGGGATGGTAATGACATCCTCGACGCCGGAGCCGACGACGACGGATATGAATATCTTAACGGCGGTCTTGGTGCCGACACTTACATCTTTGGTGAAAATTATGGCCGTGACGAAATGAATGGGGACAGCGAAGACCGGCTGTTGGTCAAAGCCAAGCCGAGCGATTTGAGCGATTGGACTGTGACTTACCAAGACAATTCTAACGGTTGGTGGGGCTCTCAACAGACAGTCTCGCTGAAAGAATACATTGAAGAAGGATTGGCTGATCGCGCCAATCCAGCCTACAGGATTGAAGTCAATAGTCCCGATGGCTCCGAAGCGACCCTCTACGGTTTTACTCAGATTGATTTCGAAGCGCCGGTCGATAGCAGCGGCAGCTTCACGATCGAAACGGGTGAGGTAAACCCGATTGCCCTGCCCGTGCCCGAGCGTGCCAGCTATGACGGAAGGGAAGTGCTCATCGTATCTGGTCTGCCTCAGGGCGTAGCGCTTCAAGGCCAAGTCGAGCCGCCGGTCTCAGCGGGCGATGGCAGCTACATGCAGGTTGTCGACCGATATGCGCTCGAGTCCGGCGAAATTAGCATCGCCGCTGCCCGCGGACTGGTTGGGGACTTTGAGCTAACGGTAACTTCAGTAGTGGAGAAAACCACGGGCGGCTGGTGGAATCCCGAGCCTACTGGGGAATACGCTGAAAACGCAGAGTCGATGCGCATCAGCTTCGAGGCAGAGCCCGAAGACCTGTTTGCGGCGGATGCCGGCGGTCTTATTCATTACGAGCAGGATGGCGCGCACGAGCGCGTGATTCCGCTCGATCTCGCCATTAACCCTGTAATCAAGGATGGTGCCAGCGTGGCCATTGAAAACCTGCCTGCAGGCACTTTTCTACGCAATGCCGCAGGCGAAGAGTTCCGGCCTAATGGGAACGATTCGTGGGAAGTCGAGTTGAGTGTCGATCAGATAGCTGGACTACACCTGGTCGCCGACGGTCCGGGAAATCCTCAATCGTCGAACCTGAGCTTCACGGTATCAGGCGAAATTAACGGTTCCCCCTATGAGCTCACTCAAGAACATGCGGTCGAGTTCAATGCAATTAGTGTGAGCGAAAGCGGCCTGACCGTAGCTTATCTGGAAGGGCGCGAGGGCGACTACTCGCTCTCACGTGAAGGCAATACACTATTGGCCGTACCCTTTGACGGCGGTCCTACTGTGAGTTTCGATATGGCCACGATTGATCGGCTACAGTTTGCGGATGGCAACTTTCATTCCGCCAGTAGTTACCAAACGGAAATTGATCTCGACGACCAAGTTAACCGCGTAGTCCTGGAGAGCGGTCTCGGCGAAGATGAAGCCAGGGATCGCACCATCGTCATTGTCGACAATGTGCCGGAAGGCTCGATTGTGGACCTCGGGGTCAGACTAGGCGATCGCACCTGGGCGATTCCGCTGCGTGACTTGGAGGCGCTGACCGCCAGCCAAAGCACAGGCGAGGATGACGTGACTATTTCCAGCAATGCGTCCGCCAGTCTGATCCTTGACCATGGTAACTTGCAAGCGGCCGCGGGCGCGGATGTATCGATTCGCGTCGCCGTCGCTACAGAGGATCAAGTCGAGGCATTAGGCGGTTTGGCGCGTGCCAGTGGTCAAGCCAGCGCCGAAAATGTGCTTGAGGCCAAGGCGGGTGCGCGCTTTGCCATTGGCCAGGATGGCATCCGGATCGGTGCAAATGCTTCGGTCGGGATCGTCGCTACTGCGGGTGCATCCGGCAGCGCATCTTTGGGCGGCGTAACTGTAGAGGGCGGGGTTGAAGTCGAAGCGGGTGCCCGCGTGGGAGCCGAAGCTGAGTTGGAATTGTCCGGTAGCAAGACAGAGATAGCCGCAGCCGCTGAGGCTCGCCTCTCGGTTCAAGTCAGCGGGGATGTCTCAGTCTCGACAAGCTATGTCCCCGCCACCGGAGCATCCGTCCAGGGCGAAGCGGGGGCCTTCGTAGGCGCAGGTGCCGCTGGCGAGGGAGGTGCTTATTACGGCGACAACAAATACGGAGCTAGCGGCGAAGGATCTGCGGCGGCCGGTGCGGGCGTAACGGCAGAGGGAGAAGCCTCTGGATCTGTCGGCGGACTGGGTGGCGGTGTTGGTGCAGGCGTGAGTGCCGGATGGATGGTTGAAGCCGGTGGCGGCGGTAACGCTACTTATGATAATGGCACGATCAACGTGGGCTTCACTGCCGAACTTGCGGCATTGGTTGGTGTTCGCGTTTCCGTGAGTGTCGAGATCGATACCAAGGCTGTCGAAGAAACGGCTCTACTAGTCGCCAACGGCGCGGTCGAGCTGAGTGAAGCGGTCGAGAAAGGATGGTTGTCCACCGCAGATGCGGTCAATCATGGCCTTGCCACCGCTGAGGAAATGCTTGATCAAGGTATCGCCGATGCCGAGATGCTGTTTCAAGACGGCGTCATGAGTGCCGAAGAAATTTTTGAAAACGACCTGATGCCAGCGGTGGATATGGCAAGAGCCGGAATCATCACCGGTGCTGAAGCCGTCCGTGATTTTGGCGTGGAGGCCAGCGTGGCGGTCGAGGCAGGCATCCTAACTGGCGTCGATTCTGTCAAGCTCGGCTACTATACTGCGACCGAGGCAATTGAGCGAGGTTACGTCACCGCAGCGCAAGCGGTTCGAGGGGGTGTGCTCAGCGGCGTGGACGCCGTCAGTCGAGGCTATTTCACGGCCACCGACGCACTCGAAGACGGCCTGATATCTGCCACCGACGCCATCAACCGTGGCTGGACGAATGCGGAAACCGCCGTGCGCGAGGGTTGGATGGATGCGACCCACGCGGTACGCGCCGGTTACTTTACGGTCGAAAAAGCGATATCCGAAGGCTTCATGGACGGAGCCGAAGCAGTTCGCAACGGCCTGTCAGACTTCGGCACATTGATCGACCACGGGCTGGTCGATGCGGCTGACGCCATCGAGAAAGGCTGGATCTCTACGAACCAGGCAATCAATGACTTTGGACAGAGCGCAGAACAGCTCTTCAATGATGGCATCGAAGAAGCCGGCAACTTCTTCTCCAATACCTTCGGTGGGGGCAAATAAACTCCGTCACTTTTGACCATTCATTCAGCAATCTCCTAAATCACTATGCATATACGTTCCTTTTCCATCGCCACCCCCACGCGTGAGCAGCGAGGGGCGACGGCTCGCTTCTTCAATGAGCTGGTCGCGCCCAAGTTGCGCGAGCATTATGGCTTAACGGAAGCAACGCTCCTCTTCAGCAACGAAAGCACAATGGTTGGCGTATTCCACTTCGACCAGGAACCTGATTCCTCGTTTTCCATTGGGGCCATTGCTGCCGAGCTTAAGGCCGGCGACGAGTCCATCGCCCTCGACGGCCTCGTCGAACAGTCCAACTCACTCATTGCCAGCGCCAGCGCGCTTAAGTAAATTATGTATTGCCAGCTTTCCCTCTACGATTTCAAGAATGACGACGCCTACGCACAGGGGCTCGCCTACTTGAAGGACACATACGTACCTTCCAAGCAACAAGCCGAGGGTTTCGCCTCGCTTCTAATCGCCGAAGCCGGACCGCGTCGGATCGGGGTTCTGCTCCGTTTCCGAAATGAAGAAAAGCTCAAGGCCGCTTCCGTTACGGGGAGCGCCTTCCAGGTATTCACATCACAACTAAGCGCCCCTCCGAAAATCGTCAGTGGCTTGAATGTCATCGCAGACTATCCTCAAGCGGATACAATAGCTGGAGTATAGTTGAGCTGCGCACCAATGCTTTACTAGCGGATTGCTTAGCGCTGAGCTCCGAAATGACCCGCCGCCGTAGCGAATAATTCAATTTCCATTAGGGTTAAAAAATCATGGCAGGGAGGGCCTCCGCGCCGTCCGCCGAGCCTCCGCACCGAGCAACTGCATCTGTGCTACGCAAGACGAGGCGGAGCTCGTCCCTGCCGAACAAGAGATCTCAATTTTTGGTGCCCGGTAGTATCACTGCCCGCTGCGCTTACTGGTCGACGACACAAATTAGGTAGTTAACATTTATATTCGCAAGGCTGGTAAGCGAGTAGGTGCCTCTTTCTGCCCACGACGCATTTGCCTGCATCATAGCCACGGATTCCTGCGTGATCAGCTGTTTTAACAATTTGCGAGTCCACAATCGCAGCGGTTGGAGCTTTTTTTTACCGTGGTGCACACGCACAATATCCCGGAGGCGGTCATGGATCGCCTCCCAAACGC
>NZ_JARXHW010000068.1:0-16186 GCF_031127805.1 Thalassobacterium maritimum
CCGCCGTGGTTCGGCTCTTAGGCTCGGCGGTCTTCACAAGTGAAGCCCCTACCTTTGCGACGTTCGCCAGCGCCCCTACGACCTTTCCTTTTTCATCCAACGGCAGGCGATCCACCCAACGCAGCTCTTTCGGGATTTTATAATTCACCAATTTCTCGCGCAGCTGTGCTTTCCAAGCGGGCTGTTCGCGACCGGTATAAAACACGACCAGCCGCTGCCCCCACTCAGGGTCGGGCAATCCCACCGCTAACACGGCTTCAACGCCAGCTAACTGCGCCACCGCGGCTTCCACCTCGCGGGGGTCAATCTTTTCGCCGCCGCTGTTGATCAGCCGATCTTTGCGCCCGATCACATGCAACCGTCCTTTGTCATCAAGACGGGCCTCGTCGTCGGTCAAATAACCGGCGCTGCCCTCGATGCGCGGCTGCCCATGATAGCCCTGGAAGAGGGCCGGGCTGAAGATGCGCAAACGGCCATCGGCTTCGATCTGAAAACGCGCCTCACCAATCGCCACCGCCCCGGCATCGGGCGTCTGCAAGAAGTCCGCCACTGGCACGGCGGCCACCATGGCGGCAGTCTCGGTCATGCCATAGACGGGAATGATCGGTAACTGACAGGCGCGCGCTTGCTGCGCAAGCGACTCAGGCAGAGCGGCCCCGCCCACAAAAATCGCACGCGCGGTCTGCAATGTTTGGACACGCGCATCCGAGCCCAAGGCGCGCTGCAACTGTGTCGGCACATAGGAGAGACAACGGCCCGCGACCTCATCTTCATCGAAGCGTATCTGCCCACCCGTCACGTAAGCGCGCAACAACTGCATCAACCCGCTCACATGATACAGCGGCAACACGCAGCAACTATCAATCGGGCCACCGCCCAGTAAGCCTTGCACGCCCTCGCAAGCCGCACAAAGCGAATCCCAAGTATGCACGGCCAGCTTCACCCCGCCCGTGCTGCCACCGGTCGGAATCAAAATGGAGCCCGGCTCTGGAGACGTAGGGGCTTCACTCGTGAAGACCGCTGAGCCTAAGCCCGTAACAGACGACGTGCCGACTCCACCGCGGTCTTCACAAGTGAAGCCCCGACCAAAGCAAATAGCTGGCGACACTAAACGCCCCAGCTCTGCTTGCTCTTGCGCGCCCCACTTGGGATTGGCCAAGATCACAGGCACGTCCAGCAAAACAGCCGCAAAAAACGCAGCGGCAAATTCTATGGGATCCTGCTCCGTCAACAACACCCCACGCGCTTGCTGCTGACGCGTGAGCGCTTCCACCTGCGACAGATAGTCCTGCACGCGCGCCACAAGGGCCTCGCCTGAAATGCCGGCGATCCAGTCGCGCGCGAGTTCTTCTAAATCGAGTTCCATATCTGCTCGGGCACATAGGCTGCGCGGGCGTTCGTGTCAATCGCCGCCGCCGCGGGCAGGTGATTGCGTGTATCATTAAAAGCGTCTACGGTATCGAAACCGATCGGAGCTGACAAGTCTGGTAAACGATCCGCCAAGGCCAACACACTCTCCGCGGCAATGCCGGTCTCGAACACCGACGAGAACACCAGCTGCGCCGCCACTGGTAACAAGCGCTGTTGCAGGGCTCCGACCTCCCCCATCAAGGCAGCCTTGACCACCAAGGGCCCCGACCAGGCGCCGGGTTCTAAAAAACGCGCCCCACAGTCACCATTCAGCGACTCATCGAGGGCGATGGGCACCCCGTAGTCGTGCATGTAGCGGGCCATACTTGCCTCTTGACCGCAAGCCAGCGGTTGCTCGATGTAGTCTGTTTGCTGCGGGAAGCGCGCCAAGAGCTCCAGCCATTGCTCTAGCTCGGATGAATTCAAGCCGGCATTGGCATCGAAACGCAGCCGCACGCCTGGCGGCAGGGCGTCCAAGAGCTGACCTGCCCATTCCAGCTCTTGAGCGACGGGGGCCACGCCGATCTTCCATTTCAAATTACGGTAGCCCGCTTGCACGCGTTGCCGCGCACGCGTCAATCCCGCATCTCCGGCGGGCAATAACCCAGACACGGGGTAGACACGTGTCCTCGCTGATGCCGCTACGTCCGCTGATGCCGCGACCTGCGCACTGGAGAGTGCAAAGGCGCAACAAGGCAAATCCTGAGGCACTGGCAAGTCCGCTTGCACTTGCAATTGCTGCAAAAAGGCCTGCGCCTCTGCCAGTGTCTCGCTGCCAAATTCCGGGATCGGGGCCACCTCGCCATAGCCGACTTGCCCGTCCTGCTCGACGCGCAGCAAAAAGCCTTCACGCAGCGCCCACTCGCCGCGCGCAGTGCGTAGCGGCCTGCGAAAGGCGCGTCGATAAGGCTTAAATGAAATTTCGCGACTCATGGAATTCTATCGTAGGGGCGTGATTCACATCAGCAGGCAAAAGCTGCGCGCCCATAAATGCCACAGCAGCCACGACGACGCGGGCAAGTCGCGCCCCTACACTCTCATAAAGTATCATTTACGACTTGAGAAAAGACAATCTTTTGCTGAAGTCAGCCTATGAAAGCACCTCGAATCGAAGACTATTATCAATCTGCAGATCAGTTCTTCCAGAACAACTTGCCGGTCGGCCTGACCTACGACGACATTTCTCTGGCGACGCTCTACTCAGACGTGCTCCCTCGCCAAACCAATTTGGGCACCCGTCTCTCAGAGTCGCTCGAGCTGCAAATTCCGATCATTTCTTCGGACATGGACACGGTGACCGAATCCAAGATGGCCATTAAAATGGCGCTCAATGGCGGCCTGGGGCTCATTCACTATAATATGACCGACGAGAAGCAGGTGCGTGAGGTCGCCCGCGTCAAAAATCATATTCACGGCTTCATTCAGGAACCGATCAAAGTCGAGCCCAACCAGAAAATCGGCGAGGTCATGGACCGCATCGCAGATCGTGGCTATGGTTTCAGCACTTTCCCAGTGGTGGATGACAACAATAAATTACTTGGCCTGCTACCGGGGCGAGTCGTCAAAGCGCGCTACGCCAACCGCCTGGTCTCGGAAGCGATGACACCACGCGATCAGGTCTACACGCTCAACGAAAAAGAGATCACTAAAGATCCGATCAAGACCGCGGACAAATTTTTCACCGACCACCTCGGCATTCACAAGCTACTGGTGGTGGACGACGAAGACCGCCTACGCGGCCTGTTCACACTCTCCGACATCGAGCGCATCGACGCCGAGTCACAGCAGTCCGTCAAACCCGCCCGCGACAGCCACTTCCGTCTGATGTGCGGCGCAGCCATCTCCGCCCACCGCAAGCCCGATGGCGAACTGGACCGTGAGCGCATCATCAACCACGTAGGCAAATTGGTGGACGAGGGCGTGGACACCATCGCGGTATCCACGGCACATGGATTTTCTAAAGGCGTCGGCGACACCATCCGCATGCTACGCGGTGAGTTTGCCGACCTGACTTTGATCGCCGGTAACGTCACCAGCGCCGAGGGGGTCGAATTCCTCGCCGACGCGGGTGCCAATACCATAAAAATCGGTCAAGGCCCGGGATCAATCTGCACCACCCGCATCGTCGCTGGTGTCGGCATCCCGCAAATGACCGCGCTCTACTGCGCCTCCATCGCGGCCCGTAAGAAGGGCGTCGCGATCCTCGCCGACGGCGGCATTACCAAGTCGGGCGATATGGTCAAAGCCCTCACCTTGGCCAACGGCGTCATGTGCGGCAGCTTACTCGCAGGCTGCAACGAAGCGCCCGGCCAGATTATCGAAATCAACGGCAAGCAATATAAACAATACCGTGGCATGGGCAGCAGCGCCGCCATGAAAGACGGCTCCGCCAGCCGCTACGGGCACGATCGCAAGGACATCGCCACCAAGGCCGCAGCCGAAGGCATTGAAGCGCTCAAAGAATCCGTCGGCTCACTCAGCGGCGTGCTGCGCGAGCTGGTGGGCGGCATCCAGTCCGGCATGGGCTACCTCGGCGCCGCCGACCTGGCTCAGCTCCGCGAGAAAGCCCGCTACATCCGCGTCAGCCCAGCCGGCCAAAAGGAATCGGCTCCACACGATGTGATCACCGTGAAAACGAGTGACTCATCAGCCGACTCTTCAAAATAAGTTTACTAAAACATGCTCACACCATTTACCTCCCAACTGATTGCCGATACCGGCATCTCCACAGGCGACGAAGGCAAGGGTCGCGTCATTCTCGAAATTGTGAACGAATTACGCGAGACCACCGGTCGCGAAGACGCGGTAGCGGCCGTCATGAAGGTCAACGGCGGCTCCAACTCGGGACACACCGTCGCGGGACTCAAGCTGAACCTATTGCCAGGCGGCGTAGCGGACCCGAAGGTTCCCTATCTGCCAATCGGCGCGGGCGTGGTCGCCGATCCACGCAAGTTCCTCTGGGAGTCGGCCTATGCGGAGCTGCACGGCCATGTCGCAGTCAAACGCCTCGCGATCGACGAGCGCTGCTTGGTCTCCGACCTCTGCCACCGTCTGCTCGACCTCGCCTGGGAAGACTACCGCGTGCACGTGCAAAAGGGCGATCCACGCGGCTCGACCGGTCGCGGCATCACGCCGGCCTACCTCGACGAAGTGGGACAATTTCAAATTTTCTATGCCGACTTCCTCGGCAGCAAAGAGGCCTTTGTCACTAAAATGCAGGGCCGCATCGACCGCGCACTACGCGTGATCGAGCACGTCTGCCAAGTCGCCCCGGAACGCTGGCCTACTTTCTTTGAAACTCTCACTGGAGCGGAAACCCGCGCCAACGACGAAGTCATCCAAGCAGGCAAGTTCGACGCCAGCGAGTTCGACTTCAGCCAATTCGCCGGCGAAGCCCCCTTCACACTCAATGCCGAAAAACTGATCGAAGCCTACTGGGCCGCCGGCCAGGTGCTCGCTACACAAGTCTGCGATGTGCGCGAGCTAGTGCTGCGCGAGCAAGACAAGGGCAACTACATCATCGGTGAATTTGGCCAAGCCTACTGGCTGGATAAGCGTCACGGCTTCGCCCCCAACGTCACTGCCTCGCACACCTTTACGCCAGAGTTTTTCCAATCTGCAGGCATTCCCGCGCAACCGATTCACAACGTCGGCTGCTGCAAGGCCTACGACACCAAAGTCGGCACCCACGTATTCATCTCCGAGATCGACCTCGACCACCCGCTCAGCACCCTGCTGCGCAAGATCGAGTTTGGCGCCACCACCGGACGCCAACGCATGGTCGGCTGGTACGACGCCGTCGAAAAGGGCGACGCCCTACGCTACGGCGGCTATCAAGACCTCGTGCTGAATAAGCTCGATGCCCTCTCGCATAATGGCGAATGGCAAGGCGATCTACAAATCTGCACCGCTTACCAAGACGAAGATGGCAGCATCGTGCACCACGTGCCACGCGACATTAAAGTCCACCGCCGCCTCAAGCCGGTATTCAAAACAGTGCCCGGCTGGAGCGAAGACATCTCCGGCGTGCGCAGCTTTGCCGATCTGCCCGAAGCCGCCAAGGTCTACGTGGCATGGCTATTAAAAGCCTTAGTCGAAGTCGCCAACCACGGGGATCAGCACAAAGACAAGATCCCTAACCTGCGCTACATCGGCGTCGGCCCCGAGCCCAGCCAAATCATCAAAGACGTACCGCCCGTGAAGGAACTATTGAAGCTCGCGAAATAAGCGTAGTGACAAGCTTCCAGCTTGTCTGAGCACTCAACTCGTCAGAACTCAATCTATGATGGAACTCCCAGAATCCCTTCAAAAATGGAGCGACGATGAATTACGTGCGCTCAACCATGCAATCGTTGACCATCTCAAACAGCGCAGAGCCGTCCAAGCAAGGATGGAAATGACTCGCTTTCAACGCGGCTGCAAAGTCGAGTTCTGGTCCTCGGAAGGCGACTTAATCGAAGGCACAGTCATCAAATTCAATAAAAAGACCGTAAGTGTCCTCACCGAAGAGGGCACGCAATGGAACGTCTCCCCATCGCTGCTGACACGAACAGCCGATGCCATCCCACCCGCTCAAGAGCAAGAAGTCATCGACTTCGATGAATGATTACTCCGCCTCCTGTGCTTCAACCTTCTTAGCGACCTTTTTCTTAGCTGCCTTCTTAGTCGCTTTCTTAGCGGACTTCTTCTTGGCTGCTTTTTTGGCCACCTTCTTTTTAACTGCTTTCTTCGCCGCTTTTTTAGTGGCTTTCTTAGTCGCCTTCTTGGCTGGTGTTTTCTTAGCAGAAGCTTTAGGTGCTGCAGAACTTTCGGCCTCGGACGCCTGAGCTGCCTGAGCTTCTTGAGCTTCTTGCTTCGGCTCAGAAGAATGCGAGGCAGCTTTCTTCTCGCTAGCAACTGACTGCGGAGCCTCGGACTCAAGCCGTGGGAGCGGAGCGACCTCGGTCACGCTCACCGGTGCTGGAATTGGTGCGGGAATTGGTGCGGGAATTGGTGCGGGAATTGGTGCGGGTACTACGGACTCCGCACTAGACACCTTTGACTTCGCGGTTGCCCGCGTGCGGCCGCGACGTTGCGGACGAGGGTCTGGCTTGGATAAAAATTCGGATTCGGTCTCGATACGTGCGTCCAAAATCGGCTTGGGTTCCACACGAGAGCGCCCCCTGCGTGAACTGCGCTTAGGCTTGTCCGCAGATGGATCGCTCTTTGACGCTGCGTGTAGCGATTGCCCTGATACATCGCTCTGCTGCAAGTCACGCGACTCGCCTTGCGAACGCTGATGGGAACTTCTTTCGCTCTCCACAGAATTAGACGATGCTGCTGGCACATCTTTCTGCTCTGACTGCGATTGACCACCCTCGGCTTGTGACGGCTCTGCATGATTGGACGGCTCACTCGACTCTTTACCATCGCGATCGCGATTACGATTGCGGCCTCCACGACGACGTCCACGACGACGCTTACTATTTCCGGAATCTTGCGAGTCATGGCTCTGCTCAGAATTTGATTCCGTCTCTACTTGCTGCTCAGGCGAAGATTGCTGCGCGGCATCCTCACGCGGCGCACGCTCGCCCTTCTGCTTTTGCTTGCGATCAGGGCGTGCCTTACGTTTAGAATCCTGCTTCTGCGACGGCTCATAACGCTCAGGGTGCGCCTCAAAGTCCTCAATCGCAGCCGCAATCTTCTCTTCCATTTCTTCATCAGTATAAGGAATCGTGCGCTCCACTCGCTCCTTTTCCTGGGTCGGAATTTTGGGCTGATCGGGCGGGCAATAAGCCTGTGGTGGAAGCACGATCTCACTATAGGGATCCAATGGTAGGGAAACCTCAGGCAAGACTTGGTCGGCATGTGCACTCGTTCGCGGATACAACACCAACTCCGCCGGCACGTTGGCAAAATTCGGATCCAGCAGCTGTTCCACCGCTCGCGCGACATCCTCCAAGTCAATATGCGTTTGCTCGCTACTCTTAACTGAAAGCGCATCAGGCTCAGGATTCTGCCGCAGCACTAAATTGGTGACACGTAAACCAACATCACGTGCGCGATCGAAAAGTGCACGATTCATTTCACGCAGACCACCTTCCAATAAAGCGTTAACCGCACTCGCAGGCGCACCGCTCTTATTGGCAGGGATCACGTTAATCAATTGCCCACGAAAGCGCAATAAATTCGGCAGTGCCAAACGCGTGAGCATGACGGGCCCCAGCAAACCTATCTTAAGAATCGCTTCCAAGTTACCGACCGGCAATTTTTCAAAGGCCGCCCCGGGGGTGACGTCGATCGCGTGAATCAGAAGATCCAGCGATTTCTCCTTTTCAAGAATCTGAGCCATCGTCTCCGAGACTGCAGTCAGATTACTGAGATCGACTGGATGCGCAAAAAACTGTGGGTCTGCGAAAGTAACTTTAGAAAAGTTGTTTCCGATGCCGTGCACGCGATAACCTTGGTGTACCAAGCGTTGAATAAGACTGAGCCCGAGGGGGGTCTCGGCTCCAGTGACAATTGCAATGTCCATAAACTGTAAGAAAGTGGCTCGGCAAACGGAGAACACCCGTGCGGGGGTTCATCAACAACGCATTGACGAGAAAAATTGAATGGGTGAATGAGATGTCGAAGGACGACAGTGCAAAGAGCTAACTGTAAGAATCATTCTGGCAATTGAAATCGCAGCAGATTTAGAGGCATTTTGCAAAATCGTCAGCACTCGACAGCCAGCACTAATAAACGCAGCTTAACTAGGCGCTAGTTACGCAATCCGCCCAAGCTGCGCGCGCACCAAGTCCGCGATCTTCTGCATCGAAGCCACCGGTGGCAACTCGGCAAAGGGCGCGACAGCATCCGTCGCGAGCGACAACTGATGCTCAAAAGCCTTCACCACCTCATCAAAAATGGGGAAATCGTGCAGACGCGCAGTGAAATCCGCAGCCACCGTTTTATCGCCCGCGTTGAAGCGCTCCATCAACGCCTCACGCTCCTCAGCTGGCAATTTCTCCAAGAGCAGCAACAAGGGCAATGTGAATTTCCCCTTGTCCAGATCCGTGCCCAGCGTCTTACCGATCATCGACTCATCGGCGTATAGATCCACCAGATCGTCAAAGATCTGATAGGCGATGCCCACATGACGCCCAAAGAGCCCCGCCGCTTCGCTAAACTCATTCGAATAACCGGCCACCTTTGCCCCCAAGCGGCATGCCACTTCAAAGAGCTCTGCCGTCTTGAGCTGAATCACACGAAAGTAAAATTCACGACTATAATTGACCTCGCCACGCTGGTAGGTCTGCGCGATCTCGCCCGCACAGACACGCGAAGTCGCGCGCGCCACCGAGCGACAGATCTCATTGGTATCAAACTCAGCAGCCAACTTCAGCGCATGCGAAAAAAGCACATCACCAATCAGCACCGCTGCCGCAGGACCAAACTTCTTAGCCGCCGTCTCCTGGCGATGTCGCGTATCCGCCTCATCCAGAATATCGTCGTGCACTAGTGTGGCCAGATGCACCAGTTCGATCACAGAGCCCAGCTTGATTAGATCTTGCGCACGCGTCTGCCCCGGGCCTTCCCAACCACTATAAGCGACCAGCATCGGCCGCAAGCGCTTGCCACTATGCCCGAACACATAGCGCACATGCTCCTGAACCTCAGGCTCAAGCTCACCCACCTGAGATTGCAAAAAAGCATCAAGATCATCGAGATAAGGCTTCACTGGAGCATAGACCTCGGCAAAACCGGCGGCGGCTACATGATCGACTTCGGACTGAGAGCGGGTTGTCATAAACATGCATGAAAGTCGGAAGGTCGAAAGGTGCAAAGATAAAGCGCTGATTTCTCTCAAGCCGGAAACATGCACGGCACCAGCTCACGCCACCTGCTGGGCACCACTGAACCGACGGCGAACGCGCCAGAGTATGACTTGCAAGGCCTCGCTCAAACGACTGGGACCGGCTTCGATCTTTTCTAATAAGTCTTCCAGTTCACAATAACAGACCTGGGCGCGTTCGTGCAAATCCCTCGACTCTGCCCGGTATAGATCCCGTAAGATCTCCAGCAAGCGGGCTCGCTCGTGAATCGAGAGACCACACGATGCTCCTTGGTGTGACTGCTTGAGTATGTGATGAAAGGCGGATTCCACATCATTCAAAAGATCCGCCTTCGGCTTTCCTTTCTCCATATGTTAACCTCCTTCCATGGCGAGGAGCCGCCCCTATAGTAAAACCTACATCGAATTAACTTTCATCGGCGTTGGCTTCGTCCGCTCCGTGATTTGCCGTCTCACTGCCCGCGCTGTCTTCTTCGACTGCTGACTCGGAAGCGCCCTCTTCTTCAGCGGACGTCGCAGTATCCTCGGCCGTGGCTTCGTTGACTTTCACTAGTTTGTCAGCGACCAGTTGCTCCCCGAGTCGACCGCCCAAGTAGGCACTCACTTCAAACCATTCTTCGCGATCCGAAACCGTAACAAAGTGTCCACCGCCCTCTTTGGCTTTGTACACCTGATAAGTCCGCTCGCTAATGCCCTGTGGCTGCTTACCATCGCGCAGTTGTAGGTGGATGTGATTCATCGCATCCTTACCATCGACCAGATCGGCCGCCTCTTCAGCAGGATAGGCCCGAGTATAGCGCATGCTAAGCAAGCGATCCAAGTCACTCTCAAAATTGTCTAACTCGAAGCTCTCGCTTTCGGTCAAGCCTTCAGCCACCCAGGTGGTTTCAGGCTCGACCTCGGAGCTGGCTTCCTCGCCTTCGTACGCCCCTGCGGGCTCGGCGGTCACGGCTTCCTTACGCACAGTCAGATCGCCGATGCGCACGGCTGCCACTTGATCAGCCTCAAGCTGTAGCAAGGTTTTGTCCTGCCACTGCGCGATGTCGGCCGGTAGATCGTAGCTGCCGAGAGCGACGGCGTAGATCTCTTTGCCATCGCCCGCCCGCACATGCGAACGCCGCGCGCCGGCACCGCTGCCGAGGGTGAGCGAGGCGACTTCTTTGCCGTCGGCGTAGAGTTCGACGCGGCGCTCAAATTCGTCATCGCTCAACTTGAAGCGCTTGAGCGAGGCCTCGGTCTGCGCCACCGCAAGACCATGCTGCAACTCCTTCAGCCGGTCCAAGAGTCGGTCCACGCGATCGGCCTCCACGGGGAAGCCCTCGGCGGTCGTCCAACTGTCGCCGGAGCGCTTCAGCTCACTGCGCTGTTCGCCGTCGGCCACAAGGATGCGGTCGACTTGTTCGCGGTTAAAGTCGAGGAGCGCCTGCATGCCCTGATGGCTTTGCAGCCCCTCGGATCGAAAGCTGATGGCGAGAATCAAAAATGCCTGCAAGACAAGCAATCCGCCCAGTATTGTGATTTTCTTTTTCATACGTTTAAACCTCCGCTAAAATTTGTTTGTAGTGCGCCGTCCGCTTGCGACGGCAGAGATGGCGAATGAGCCAGACCAGCCCCAGACCGCTGATGGCCAGCCCGTAGTTGGAGAGCTCCATCACCCGCATTTCCTCTTCGCTCATCGGCTCTAGTGTGCGGGCGAGTTGGGTGCGCCCGCGAATCGTGAGTAGACCGGCATCGTCGAGCGACCAGTCGACCACGTTTTGCATGAACTCCAGCGGCGCGGTGTATTCCGTGCCCAGTGCTTGCGAGGTGAGACTCAAGGCACTGTCTTCGGCAAAGCTATTACTGCCGATCACCACCAGACGTGCGGAATCCGAAGAGCGCTGAATGACTGAGCCAACGACCAGATCTTCGGGCTCTTCAGTCGCTTCTGCGGCGACTGCGTTGTCCTCTGCATCAGCATCCTCGGATTCGGCCTCCGCGGCCTCTTCCTCGGGCAGCAGTGGTGATTCCTTGTCCTTGAAGTAAGAATCGAAGTGCCCCTGAGTCGCAACGGCAAGCGTCTGCGGGCTGCGCGCCAGTCCGGGCACGAATCCGGTGAGTGGATACATCTGGTAGTCGGGCATCACATCGGCCTCTTCCGAGGTCCAGCTGTCGGTCGAGGAGCGCACCAGTCGGGCAACTTCGCGCCCGGCGCTCTTTTCCGAATCAACCGTAATAGGTGAGGCCCAGTTCATGGTCAACTGTCCCAACGCAGCTGTCACAGGGTGACCGTCATCCAAGCCTTCGCTTCGAATGTCGGGGAAATGTGGATACGGCATCATCACGATTTCGTTCACCGTGACGGGCCCGACGCGACGCGGTACGGGGATGGCCAGAGAGGCGTTTTGCGTATCGAGCACGAGGCTGTCCCCCACAGTGATGCCCATGCTGCCCAACCACTCATCGAGACCGGAGCGCTGTTCGTTGGCGTTAATCGAGCGCGTGATCGAGACGTCAAAGGGTGAGGTCGCGATCACGACGGAGCCGCCCTGCATCAGAAACTGGTCGATGGCGAAGATCGCCTTTTCTCCCAGATTATCGGGAGCCAGCACCATCAGTAGATCGACATCCACGGGCACTTGGCCGGCATCGAGTTCGACATCGATCACACGGGCATTGGCCTCGAGCGTGCTGCGCAGCTCATTAAACTCCTTCGCTGCCGGCGGCTGCATCATGTAAGGGTTCATGGCATTGTTCGCTGGTCCTTCCGGTGCCACCAGGCCAATGGTCTTCAAATAACCGGGCGACAGCCGCTGGATGGCGGACTCGATCGACTGGCGCAGTTGCGTCTCGGAGAGCTCGGACGGCAGGGGCACTTGCACGGATTCGTCACTGCCCTCCAACACCATGTAGAACCAGAACGGCTGCATATCAAAGAGCCCGGCCACCTGAGGCACAAAGCCGTATTCACGGTTGAGCTCTTGGCCCAGCTGACCGTTGTTGGCATCGGGATCCGCGAAGTCATAACTCAGCTTACCGCCGGAACTTTCGGCTAGGCTTTCGAGGGTGTTCTCCAACGAAGCGCGCAGCTCGGCCAGTGCGCTGGGCAATCGATCGGCGGGCGAGACGTAGGCCTTAAACTCAACCGGCGCGGGGAGCTCGGCAAATACGTCGGATCCGGCGCGATAGCCATTGATGACTTTGCGCACGGCGCGAGTGATCTCGTATTCCGGATTCTTGAGCAAGACTTCCGGCTCACCCGAACCAGAGGACTTGACCTCGATCAAATCATCGAAGGAAAGCGTCTCGTGTTGATCGCCATAAGCGACAACCAGGTCAAAGTAGGAATTGACCACGCCGGCCTCGTAGCGGCTAGCCATACGGAAAGGCACCGGGCGGATGCCATATTTATCGGCGGCCTCTTCTTCAACCGACTGATCACTGTGCGGATCGACAAACTCGACGCGCACTTTCTCGCCACCGGCCACCTGATACTCTTCGAGCAGATCCTTCAATTGCGGCACTAGCGGCTCCAGCAGCGGATGACTCTTTTGCGAGAAATAGCCGCGGATCAGTAGCGGCTCCGCAGCCTGCTGCAAGTAGGCCCCGGTCGCTTCGGAAAGCGAATAGGCATTGCCCTCGGTTAAGTCAATGCGGGCAAAGCGAACGCTGTGCAGCCAGACATTGGCCGCCAGTAGATTAACCACCGCCAAGGCACACACCGTGACCCACTGCACATGACGGCTTTGAGTCGGATTGCCTGCCCAACGCAAGCGCTCCAGGCTAAAGAGGTTGAGGGCGAGGAACACACCAAGGATCGATAAATAGTAATAAATGTCTCGCAAGTCGAGCACACCGCGAGTGATCGAATCGAAGCGCGAACCACTACCGATCAACTCAAGCACACCACTCACACGATGACTGAAGAGCGTGGTCAACATACTGGAGCCGACCAAGTAGAAAACGCCCGCCGTAAAGACGGTGAGAATGAGCGCGACGATGGGATTGTCCGTGCGACTGCTCATATAGAGACCGATTGCCACATAGGCCGCCGCCAAAAAGATCGAGGCCACATAGCCACCGATCACCGGCCCCCAATCAAGCGGCCCCGCCAGCGCGACGGAAAACGGTAGTGGTAATGTCAATACAAGTGCGAGGCCGACCAGCGCGAGGTTGGCCGCAAACTTACCCAGCACCAATTGGAAGGAGCCGACCGGGCTGGTGAGCAAGGTCTCGATCGTGCCTGCACGACGCTCCTCAGACCAGGTGCGCATGCTCAGCGTGCCGACGAGGAAGATCAACAACACCGGCATCCATTGAAAGAGGGGCTTCACATCAGCGATGTTGCGGGCAAAGAATGCCTCGCCCCAGAAAAAGATAAAGAGCGTGACGACCAAGAAAGCGCCCATAAACAGCCAAGCCGCCGGCGAAGCGAAAAAGCTGTTAAACTCTTTGCGAAAGATATGCCTAAAACGATTCATAATAAGTATTTCAACAAATAGGTTTCATCGTAGGGGCTTCATTTATGAAGACAGCCGCACCCAGCCTCGGCGCTCAAGCTCAGCGGGCGTCACAAGTGACGCCCCTACATTTTATGCAAGCGCCGCCTCGCCGCGGTTCACTTCGGCGAAGACGGTTTCGAGATTACGAGTTTCGGGATGGAGGCGGTAAAGCTTATCGCCGGCTTCAGTGATTGCGGCCACCACTTCGGGTGCGGTGTCGCCCTTCGCGTCGAGAAGATAGGACGACAATTCGTCGACCGTTTCCACTTTGTGCACGGCAGAGACGCCGGCCACGCGGCCGAGATAGTCGGCGGCCTGCTCGTTGTTGACCGTGACCCGCAGCTGGCGGCCTGTTTGCAAATCTTCGATCCGCGAGTCGACGACCAGCTTGCCCTGACGCATGATCAACACGCGCTCGCAGACCGCTTGCACTTCCTGCAGAATGTGGGTGGAAATAATGACGGTCGCCGACTTGGCCAGATCCCGGATCAACTCCCGCATTTGGAAGATCTGCGTCGGGTCGAGTCCGTTGGTCGGCTCGTCGAGAATGATGATGTCCGGCTTGTGTAGGATCGCCTGCGCTACGCCGACACGTTGACGGTAACCGCGCGAGAGCGTTTGAATGGGCGCGGTGGCTTTTTCACCCAGCGCAGTGCGTCGGATCGCCTCGGCCACTCGTGACTGTATTTGAGGTTCGGATACACCTTGAAGGTTGGCTTGATACTCCAGATATTCGATCACCGTCATTTCCGGCCAGACCGGACAGTTTTCCGGAAGGTAACCGATCCGCGCTTGGATCGCCCGGGTATCGCGGCCGACCTGGAGATCATCGACACGGATCTCCCCGCTCGTCGGCTCCAGATAGCCAGTTATCATTTTCATGATGGTCGTCTTGCCCGCGCCATTATGACCGAGCAGTCCGACCACCTCGCCTTTTCCGATTTCAAAGCTGACCTTATCGACCGCTTTGAAATCTCCATAATTTCGAGACAGGGATTGGATCTGTATCATGACATTTTCTGTATTCGTATTATATAATGAAGGAACTTCATTGTAAAAGACCGTACCAGTTCCAGCGATTGCAAGCATTGCCCAAGGCTTCCGTGCCTTTCAGCACTTTGATGCGTTTCACAAGAGCGCGCTCTCCCAGCGGCCTAATCTTGATCGATGGTTTCGTAGCTGTAGCCATCGTATTTATCCTTTGTTATCGGTTAATAAAAAGCCCTCAGAACGCACCGGATTCCGGGAGCACTGAGGGCGCGAAAGCTTGCTGTAAAAACCACACGCAAAGATTGAAGCAGGTGAACCACTCGCCTGCCCCTCAGCCAAAACAAATAATCGAATGAACGAATTTTCGTGTGACTTCATTTGCGTTACTTATTGGAACGCATTTATCAAAAAATGTGCCAAAATTCTTCGAAAATTTGCTACCTCCGAAAACATACTAACTTACGAACAAAATAACACTGACGCCCGCGTACAGCCAGGCTCTCACAACTGCGAAAAATGAGACAGCAGGACACAGACAATTGTGACAACTGACTCAGTGAGTCGTTTAATTACAGCCAGGCATCCAGCACTTCCAGAAAACCCTTGCGGTTTTCAACATGCACATTGTGCCCCGCGCTAGGGACCATTTCCTCATGCAGGTGCGGAAACCAATGCAGCATCTCATTCGCATCATCGTCATCGATAAAATCAGAATTAGCTCCACGCACCAAAAGCACAGGGCCCTCATAACGATCCGTTTCCAATAAAGAGTTTTGTCGAATATGGGGCAAGCTCGCGTGTAAAGCCTCAAGATTCACCTGCCAACGGAAAGTGCCGCTCGCCTCATCACGCACCAAGTTCGTCAATAGGAATTGCCGCAGCGCCCAATCCGGCACCATTGGCTCCAAGAGTTCTTCCGCTTCCTTACGATTAACCAATTCAGGCACCGGAATACGTTTCATCGCGCGAAACTCATTATCATGATAGGGCGGATAGGGCTTCGCGGCGATATCCACGATCACCAAACGCTCCACCACTTCCGGGCGCTCACAGGCGTAACGCATGGCCACCTTGCCCCCGAGGCTGTGCCCCATCAATTCAATCGACTCAAGCTCATGCAAGTCCAAATAGGCCTGAAGATCCTCACACATTTCCGACCAGCGCATCGCATCCGAATGAGGCGAGCTGCCGTGGTTACGCAGATCCAGCACATGCACATCAAAACGATCCTGCAGCGTCCGCCCAATCGTCGACCAATTACGCGAAGAGCCCAAAAGCCCATGCAAGACCACCAAAACCGGCGCCCCCGGATTCTTAAAACGAAGAGAATGTAGTGCCACTGCCATGCACAAACTCTCTACCAAAATCCCCCCCTTGTCACTCATTTTGATCACATGAACGGTGTCCAAGTAATCCAGATCAAAATGCAGCGTAGATTTGCCTGAGCGACTGCAGGGCTTGGCTGATGAGGCTGCCGACTCTGAGGTGA
>NZ_JARXHW010000069.1:0-15974 GCF_031127805.1 Thalassobacterium maritimum
GCGGGCCAGTAGGAAGTCGAGAGTGCGAAGTCCAGCAGCACGCTCCCCGGAACGAAGTTCCGAGGCTACGTATCCTCGATCCTCTGGATCGGGGCTGGGGGCCCTGCGGGCCAGTGGGCCAGTAGGGAGCCGAGAGTGGGAAGTGGAAAGCCCAGCAGCACGCTCCCCGGAACAAAGTTCCGAAGCTACGTATCCTCGATCCTCTGGATCGGGGACGGCTGGACTTCTTAAGTCTCGTCCAGCAACGATTTTTGATAAGCTGAAAAACACTTCCAAAAGGAATCGCTCTCCCACTCATTCAGGTCTGGAAAGCCGGGCACCATACTGCCCGCGAAGTCCCAATCTTGTGCGGACTTAACAAGTTTCGCGCGCACGGGGTTCTGACGCAAATAATTACACGTATCTGCAAACGCGTTCCGCCCACGTGCCTCCTCGCGTAGCACATGATCATGCGGCTGCTTCACCCACTCCAAAGGTAAATAGCGCCGAAGAAACTTAGTCGCCTTTAACTGATCACTGCGAGCTGCAGCCCCCACCCAAATCAAATGCAGGTGATCCGGCATCAGCACATAACGCGCGCAGCCCAAATGATACCTCGCACAAGTGTGCAAAAGTCTTTCTCGAAACAGAGAATGAAACGCATCCCCCAACCAACCCTGACGCCGGTCTTTAACTACATAGGTCCACATCACATGCGCCGATCCCTGATAAAACTCAGCTGGCAGTCGGGGGAGTCGGCGCTCATTCCACATGAACCCAAACTACGAAAGTTAACGCCATTAAGACAAGACAAATATAAACGACAACACGCCCCCCGGAACGAAGTTCCGAGGCCACGTATCCTCGATCCTCTGGATCGGGGCCGGGGGCCCTGCGGGCCAGTAGGCAGTAGAGAGTGCGAAGTGGGAAGACCAGCAACACGCTCCCCGGAACAAAGTTCCGAGGCTACGTATCCTCGATCCTCTGGATCGGGGCCGGGGGCCCTGCGGGCCAGTGGGCCAGTAGGGAGCCGAGAGTGCGAAGTGGGAAGACCAGCCGCACCCTCCCCGGAACAAAGTTCCGAGGCCACGTATCCTCGATCCTCTGGATCGGGGCTGGGGGCCCAGTGGGCCAGTAGGCAGTAGAGAGTGCGAAGTGGGAAGACCAGCCGCACGCTCCCCGGAACAAAGTTCCGAGGCTACGTATCCTCGATCCTCTGGATCGGGGCAGGCGGCCCTGCGGGCCAGTGGGCCAGTAGGGAGCCGAGAGTGCGAAGTGGGAAGACCAGCAACACGCCCCCCGGAACGAAGTTCCGAGGCCACGTATCCTCGATCCTCTGGATCGGGGCCGGCGGCCCTGCGGGATCGCAGAAACTCATAGAATCATAGACCGTAACCTAAGTTTGATTCATTTCTTCGATCTGTCCCAGCTTGACCAATCGAGCCCGAATCGCTCCCACACCTCGCTTGTGCCTCTGAGCAATCGCTTCGATTTCCATATCCTGCTGATACCGAGAGAGGAGCTGCTTTTCTTCCTTCTCAGACCAGGCAAGTCCATGATTCTCGGGCGTCGCAGCCAATAAAAGCTTCTCAGGCACAACAGCTGTGGAGGCTTTCCCTTTCACACGCGGACATTTGAAATCACTCGAGGATTTTAAGACGAACTCAAACTTTCGCTTCAAATCCATATCACCAAATGTGTGATTAACCGTAGCACAACAAGCGACCTCATTATCTTCAGTTCGCGTACCCCCTTTTGACACAGGGTTGAGATGCTCAACACTCGCATCTTCGAGCCGAAGCTTCTCACCACAAAAAAAACACCGTCCATGCTGAAGATATAAATATCTTTCGAGTTTAGACAGCCCCTTCGCTACAACTTTCTTCGCCGCCTTCTTCGCCGCCTTCTTCGTCGCTTTTTTGACCGCTTTCTGAACTGGTGCCGAGTTCAACGCTGCTTGTGCTTCCAGGAGTAGATGTTGCCCCTCAGGATATTTTTGGGAAATTTGCTCGCGGGCTTCATGTTCCGTTTTGGCTGTGATCGAGCCAGTCTGGGCACTCTTTTGCGGGAGATCGATAATATAGGTAAAAAGGCTCATTTCTTAAAACGAATCGATGGATTTATGCCATCAGTGTAAATGTCACATAAACTCACCTGCAAGAAGTAAGCAATACACTCCCCCGGAACAAAGTTTCGAGGCGTTCCGAGGCTGCGTATCCTCGATCCTCTGGATCGGGGCCGACGAGCCCAGCGGGCAAAAAAAACACTTCGACATAAAAATTTAAAAGATTCTGAAACTATGCGCCGCACCTGACGATGTCTTCATTCGGGCCTTTTCTCTTGCCTGATTCAATAGACAAGCAATCCGAAAAAACTACCATTTCTTTCAAACAATTGTTTGAATAATTCTCAAAAATGCTCCTTTACTTTGCGAGCCTAGGCGCCGTCAGCGGATCCAACGCTGACGGCGCACTTTTATCGACGACTACACAGTGAAATCTACATTCTACTTTTGCCTTCCTTTTACGCTGCTGTTTACCAGCTGTGTCAGCATTCCCGAAAAACGTGCGCAGCAAGTCGATGAGGCGCTGGCCATTGCTCCGACCTATGCCTCCAGCGAGTATCCGGACTTGGAACTGGTCGATTCTTTACTGGAGCTTTTCGATGACCCTCAGCTCAAGCAACTGGTCGAGCAAGCATGGGCTCACAATCCGGACTTGCTGATCGCGGCTTCAGAGATGGATGAAGCGGGCTTTAATTTTGAAAAATCCCGCGGGGCTCTGTTTCCTTCTTTGAGCGGCAATGGCTCTGCCAGTCGCGCCGGCTCCAACTCAAGCGCTGCCAGCAATACTTTTTCTGCCAGCTTAGATGTGGAATGGGAGGTCGATCTGTGGGGCGAGCTTCGCAATCAAACACGCGCCGCCCAAGCGGACCAATTTGCCAGCGAGGCGAACTACCAAGCCACCCGCCAATCACTGGCCGCCCAAACCATGCAGGCCTGGTTTAATTTGATCGCGGCGGAGAAACAACTGAACCTGGCCGAACGCGAGCGAGACAGCTTTGCCGACACCCACCAACTGGTGCAGCGCCGATACGAACAAGGCATCGTCACAATCACTGAAGTGGAGCTCGCGCATACCGATGCCGCCAGCGCCCGCGCCGACTACGAATCCAGCAAAGACGCTCGCGACCAAAGCGCCCGCGCCCTGAAAGCTCTGCTCGGCCAATACCCTGACGCCAGCCTGTCAGCTTCAACGAACTGGCCCGCCCTGGATCGCAGCATTCCCAGCGGCCTGCCTTCGGAGCTGCTGCTGGCACGCCCCGACATTATTGCTGCCTATCAAAACATCCGCGCCGCGGATGCCCTGGCACGTGCCGCCTATGCGGACCTGTTTCCTTCTTTTACACTCACCGCCAGTGGCGGCCGCAGCTCCGATACATTGTCCGACCTTGGACGCAGCGCCTTCGATGTGTGGTCACTCGCCGGTCAAATCAGCGCCCCCATTTTCGAAGCGGGTCAACGCCGCGCGGAAGTCGGAGCCGCCGATACCCGCGCCGAGCAAGCGTACCAAAACTACCGCGCCGTCGTCATTAATGCATTCACCGAAGTGGAAAACGCGCTCAACTCGGAAGCCTACCTAGCCCACGAAGAAACGGCGCGTCTGGAAGCACTGGCAGCCGCCCGCCGCGCCGAAGCCAAAAGCCTGCGCGACTACGAATCCGGCCTGATCGACATTCTGGATCTCCTCGAGGCGCAGCGCCGTGTCTTCAGCACCGAAGCCCAAACCATCAGCTTACACAATCTACGACTCAGCAACCGCGTCAGCCTCGCCCTCGCCTTGGGCAAAGGCTTCTAAGAATCCTCTCCTCTCTCACCCAAGCAAACGACCGCTCAAGCAGCCTGCAACATTCCGTATGACCGCATTACAACGCATCTCCAATATCGTCCTCCTACCGGCGATCCTCATCCTGGCCACGCTAATCATCTGGGTCATGATTAAGAACAAGCCCGAGCGGCCCAATGTCACGCCCCCCGCGATCATCCCCAGCGTGAGCTATGTGGAAGTCCAAGCACAAGCGACCACGCCGGACATCACCACCTACGGCAACGTACAAAGTTTCTTCGAAGCGCAACTCTCCGCTCAAGTCAGCGGCGAAATCCGACACATCAGCCCCAGTTTCAACGCAGGTCAATTCGTGCAGGCTGGCGAGCTACTGGTGGAAATTGATCCATCCGACTATCAAGCCCTAATCGCTCAAGAAGAGGCCAACCTCGCCAGCATGCAACAAGCACTCAGCGAGGAGAGCATTCGCGCCGACCTGGCCGCTCAAGACTGGACCGAGTCCGGCCGCGCCCTGGAAGACGCCAGCGAGCTCACCCTGCGCCAACCACAACTCGCCGCCGCCCAAGCCAGCGTCGCCTCCGCTCAAGCCAGCCTACAAAAAGCACAGCTGGATCTCGACCGCACAAAAATTCGCGCTCCCTTTGATGCAATCATCCAAAACCGCAGCGCCAGCCCGGGTAACATCGTCAATAACGGCAGCACCCTCGGCAGCCTAATCGCCACCGAAAAAGCCGAAGTGCGACTACCACTCACGGCCACCCAAGTGCAACGCCTCCACTTGCAGACCCCCTCTGCGGACTCGGCCAACAAAGCCCCCCTACGGGCCACACTCACCACAGCCACTCAGCCCAACGCACAGTGGACCGCTACCATCACTCGCACAGAACCCAGCGTCGATCTCAACAATCAAGTCATTTACGTCATCGGCGAAATCGCCGAGCCCTTTGCCAATCCACAGGCCTTCCTACCAATCGGCTCCTTCGTCGACGCACGCATCCCTGCCCGCACCATTGAAGATGCCTTCCGCGTGCCCAATACCGCACTGGTCGAAGACCGCTTTGTCTGGATCGTCGATGCCGATGATACACTGCAGCAATTGCCCGTCACCCGACTGGTGGCCGACGGCGACGAACTCATTCTACATATCGATGCCGTATCCAAAGATTCCATACTTAAGATCGCCACTCGCCCGTTGAATTCATTTCGCATCGGCCAAAAAGTTCAACCACACGCGAAAGCACGCTAAATGAGTCCCATCAAAAAACATCCAATCATCGCGTGGTTTTGCGACAACACCGTCGTCGCCAACATCCTGATGCTGATTATCCTCGGCATGGGGATCTCCACAGCCATCAGCGTGCGCAAGGAAGCCTTCCCTTCCTTCGACGCGGAAAGCGTCACTGTCAGCGTTCCCTTTCGTGGAGGCACCCCGGAAGATGTCGAGCGCGGGGTAGCGATCAAAATTGAAGAATCCTTGCAAGGCATCAAAGGCATCGACCACATCAGTAGCACCTCCACCGAATCGAACGCCAAGGTCACCATAAACGCGATCGAAGATTATTCGATCACCAAACTGCTGGACGATGTCAAAATTCAAGTCGACGCCATCTCCAGCTTTCCCGAACAAGCCGAGAAACCCATCATCACCGAAAACCAACGCTCGCACGATGTATTGCGGGTCAACCTCTACGGCGATGTCGCCGAAAGCGTGCTCAAAGAAGCTGCCCGCACCCTGCGCGACGATCTACTCAAACTGAAAAACATCACTCTGGTCGAAACCAGCGGTGCCCGCGATTACGAAGTCTCGGTCGAAGTATCCGAGAATCAACTACGCGCTTACAACCTCACATTCAACGAAGTCGCCGACGCGATCTCCAACAACTCCATCGACCTCTCCGGTGGTGTCGTGCGCAGCGACAGTGGCGACATTTCCGTGCGCACCCGCGACCAGGCCTATGTCGCGGCCGACTTCGCCAAGATCCCACTACGCACCGAAGCCGATGGCACCCGCATCTTACTCGGGAACATCGCCGAAATTCGCGACGGATTTGTCGATCAAGAATACCTGAGCCGCTTTAACGGGCAGCCCTCCGTCGGACTCTCGATCACTTCCGAGGGTGACAACGACATCATTAAAGCCGCCGACGAAGCCACTCAGTTCGTGGCCAGCTATGCCGAAGTGTATGGCCTGCCCGAAGGCGTGCAAATCAGCAGCTGGCAAGACGGCTCCGAGTCCATCCGCTCCCGCCTCAAGCTACTCATCGACAATGGCATCCTAGGCGTGCTCTTGGTCTTAATCTCTCTCGCCCTCTTTCTCAATCTACGGCTCGCCTTCTGGGTCGCGCTTGGCATTCCCATCTCGATCGCCGGCGCATTGGCCGCATTCCCTTTTCCGCTGATCGACATTTCGCTCAATCAGCTCACCGCCTTCGCCTTTATTATCGTGCTCGGGATCATCGTCGACGACGCGATCGTGATCGGCGAATCCATCTATAGCACCAAAGAAGAGGACGAAGCCAAAGGCGAGCATCACAAAAACGACCTGCACTCCACCGTGCGCGGGGTCTCTAAGGTCGTCACGCCCGCCACCTTCGGCGTGCTCACCACCATCGCCGCCTTCTATCCGCTCACTCAAGTGTCCGGCCGCATGGGCAATGTTTTCGGCCAGATCGCCACAGGCGTGATTCTCTGCCTGATCTTCTCACTGGTTGAATCCAAACTTATACTGCCCTCCCACCTGAACCACATTCGGATCAAACACGAGCCGAAGAATTTCATCAGTCGTCGCTGGGCTCGCTTCCAAGAGGCGATCGCTCGCGGACTCAAGTATTTCGTCCAGCGCCTCTATCAACCGGCCCTGCGCGCCATGATTCCCTACCGCTACGTCACCTTGGCCGCCTTTATCGCCGTGCTGATTCTAGTCATCGGCCTACTGCCTTCAGGCAAGCTGCGCTTCGTCTTCTTCCCCGATATCTATCGCGATTCCATTTCAGCCAACCTCGAACTCGAGCAAGGCCTGCCAGTGGATTACCTGCACGAGAATGCCAACATGATCGCCGACGCCCTGCAGCAAACCATTCGTGAGCTGGAAAGTAAGTCCGGCGAAACCCTACTCCGCCACATCTCCGTCAACGCCTCCTCCAATACCGCAGCCTCCATCGCGGCCGAGCTCACCACATCCGAGACCCGCACCATCACCACCGGCGACATTGTTAAAGCATGGCGTTCCAAAATCCCGCCCATCTCCGGCGCCAAAGCACTCACTATTTCCGGCACCCGCGGCCCCGGGCAAGGCCTCGAAATACAACTCGCCAGTCAGTCGTTGGACGACCTACAAGTCGCCGCAGAGGCCATGAAAGCCAAAGTCGCCACGTATCCAGGAATCCATGACATCCAAGACACCTTCGACTCCGGACGTCCCGAGATACAAGTGCAGCTCACGCCCGCCGGTCAGGCCGCAGGCTACAACAAGCAACTACTGGCCAACAACGTGCGTAGCGCCTTCTACGGCACCGAAGCCCAACGCGTGCAACGCGGTCGCGACGAAGTTAAAGTCATGGTCCGCTACCCGATCGAAGAACGCAGCCAGTTAGAAACACTGCGCGACATGCGCATCCGCACCGACGACGGCAGCGCCGTGCCCTTCTCCGTCGTCGCCGACACCGCCTACGGCGACTCCCTCGCCTCCATCGAACGCTTCGACAACAACCGCATCGTCTCCGTCAAAGCAGACATTGATAAGGCCGTCACCTCCAGTGAAGAAGTCCTGGCACTACTGGGCGAAGATTACTTCCCCACCTTCCTGGCAGAGCACCCCAACGTCAGCATCAACCTCTACGGCGAAGCCGAGCAACGCGCCAAGTCCGTGCAATCCCTACTGCGCGGCTTCGGGTTTTCGATCCTAATGATCTACATTTTGATCGCGGTGCCCCTCAAGTCCTACACCAAGCCCCTATTCATCATGTCCGTGATTCCCTTCGGTATCATCGGCGCCTTGCTCGGGCACTTTCTCATCGGCATCCCGATCAGCATCCTATCCGTCTTCGGCATCCTCGCACTCAGCGGCATCGTGGTCAACGACTCACTGGTGTTGATGTCGCGCCTCGACGACTTAGGCATCGAAGCCCCCGACACCCCACTCGCCGAGCGCATCATCCGCGCAGGCGGCGAGCGCTTCCGCGCCATCTTGCTCACCACGCTCACCACCTTTGTAGGCTTAATCCCACTACTCGCAGAAACATCGACCCAGGCACAATTCTTAAAGCCCATGGCCGTATCCGTCGGCTTCGGCGTCGTCTTCGCTACCGGCATCACACTGGTGTTGCTGCCGATCATGATCCTAATCGCCAACGACCTACGCAGTGGCTTCAGCCACTCCTGCAGCCACTGGCGCGGCATGATCTTCGGAGAAAAAACAGAAAGCTAGCCAAGTATCCGAACTCACAAGAGCTTGGGCTTGGGCTGTTCGCATTAAAGCTCAGCATCGCTCATTACAATTAGAACGCCGCGACGCCGCTTCAAGCAACGTCCCGATCCACATAGCTGAGACGACTTGCACTCTATTGACATTTCTGTCAGCCACTTGACATTAGTGTGCAAATTACCCGCGATTACACAGGATAATAGCGTTAACTTTGTTGATATACAACAAAGCCAATCACTACCCCTCAATTACACTATGTATATCTCACTCCCAAAAACGCTTGTCATCGCAGCCACCGCAGTCGCGCTATCATCTATTTCAAACGCAGCAGTCGCCCCCATTACCGCCGCCACCTATGACGTGCCAATTGTAGGCACAATGACCGATCCAGTGTCCTTCACATCCATAACAGTTAGCGGCCAAACTTACTCAAACTTCGAATACGGGACAGGTATCATAGGGAGCACACCTGGATATTATTTCACCGACGGTGAGGATCCCAGCTCAGCAGTCGCCGCCTTAAGCAACAGCATCCTCACGGATGGAGTATTAAACATCACTCACGGCACAACTAAGGTAAACTTTGGACGCGTCATCACCGCACAAGACTTGATTTTTGTCACTGAATTGGTGACCTCAGGCACAGGCGAAACGCTGGCAATGGGCTTGATCGACTCCAGCGGTAACAACATTGCAGGCACCGCAGTAAATTTCGGCAACGTTGGCGCAGGCTCTGGAGACTTATTCGCTTTTAGCGCAGAACGCAGTACCGCCGGATCGACTATTTCAGCAACACTACGTGGATCCGGCGTCTTCTTGTCAGATTTCAATTCCACAGGGGGCACGGACGCATACGGAATTTATTTCTCAGACAGCAGCGGTGGTGTTCTAGATCCTAGCGTAGTTGGCATCGCAACCGTGCCTGAGCCATCCGCATATGCTACACTCGCGAGCCTGTTCGCCTTCGCTCTTGTAGGCTATCGCCGCAAGTTCAAAGCGTAACTCAATCTAGTCACACACATTGAGAGCACTCCTTAAAGTCAAGGAGTGCTCTTATTGTTTATAAAGACAGACAAGAGTGTCTGTCCTACGTAAGACAGGCGCCTCGCCTGTCACACCGAGCACTACGTAAAGACAGACAAGAGTGTCTGTCCTACGTAAAACAGGCGCCTCGCCTGTCACACCGAGCACTACGTAAAGACAGACAAGAGTGTCTGTCCTACGTAAAACAGGCGCCTCGCCTGTCACACTGAGCACTACCTAAAGACAGACACTAGTGACCTGAATCGGATGATGTTAATTTTTGGTTAAAGTAAGGATTCAATCCTCAAATACCTTGTATAGTGTATCCCAGATATAGATACGTCGATGATCAGCAAGAAGTAAGGTGTATGATACATCTTATATGAACAAAAAATATCATAATGAAAAAAATAATCCGTAATCTACTTGCACTCTCTGCAACTATCTTAAGCTTTCCACTTAGCTCTTTCGCTTACGTCAACGTAGTGATCGAGCAAGTAGGCGACGACGTAGAATATACGATTTCAGGAGGCTACGATAATGTAAATGGACTTAACTATGACACAGCAGGAGGGTATGTCGGAGAAACGCCAACAAGCTTCTCTTTCACTAGTTCTATAATTCTATATTCTGGTAGCGATGCTACAACAAATCAACTCATCTCTGTCACTGATTTTAGCTTAAACCGAATTAACGGCGATGTTATAGCTACAAACAAAAATGCCGGCCGCATAGCGACAGACACCAGTACAGTTACCGGAACTGGGAGCTTTTACGCCCAGTTTTATACTAATGGATATACTTCGCTGAACTTAGCCTACGACCATGATAATGATAAGATATTTGACTCCGTAGCCTACGCGGGATCAGCCACATGGGAAGATACAACAATAGCTGCTTTAGGATTTGCGCCGGCCAGCTATGAAATTCGTTGGGACTCCGGCAATCAAGGCATCAACGTTACAGTGGTTCCTGAGCCATCCGCATATGCTGCACTTGCGAGCTTGTTCGCCTTCGGTTTTGTAGGCTGTCGCCGCAAGTTCAAAGCGTAACTCAATGTAGTCACGCACATTGAGAGCACTCCTTAAAGCCAAGGAGTGCTCTTATTGTTTATAAAGACAGACAAGAGTGTCTGTCCTACGTAAGACAGGCGCCTCGCCTGTCACACTGAGCACTACGCAAAGACAGACAAGAGTGTCTGTCCTACGTAAGACAGGCGCCTCGCCTGTCACACCGAGCACTACGCAAAGACAGACAAGAGTGTCTGTCCTACGTAAGACAGGCGCCTCGCCTGTCACACTGAGCACTACGAAAAGACCAAGACTTGACGAAGTGGCCTGCTTACAAAAGATTCAGAGCCGACAGATCTCTTATCACAAGTCGCGCGCTGAATCATGATCCCCCCGAAACCACAATTCGAAGCACTGGCAGATCCCGAATCCGTTTTACCGATTCTCGAAAAGATCTCATTTCTCGGCGGGATCACAGATGAAAAGCGAGCACTCATTTTCCAGCATTTTCAAGTCGCTCACTTCGCAAAAGGCGCCTACATCGCCAAAGAAGGGGAAGAGCCCTCCCACCTTTACATCATTCAAGAGGGCCAAGTAGAGCTACAGATCACTGATCGCTCCGTCACAGTCAGCAAGCGCAGTTTCCATGTGGGCGACTGCTTTGGCGAGGCGGCTATGCTCTCGCTGATCAATAACACCGCCTCTTTTGTCGCTGCCGAAGACTGCACACTCATCATGCTCTCACGCCGCAACTTAAACAAATTGCGCGGCGAGGCGCCCGACATCTTTTGCCAACTGATGGTCAACCTCGCCCGCGATCTTGCCCGCAAGCTGCAATACACCGATATGATGTTATTGAAAAAGCAGCCCGGCACGCCAGTGGAGGTGTAGACGAAGTGCCGCCAGCCGGGCCACCACGACTCAAGTCATTTCAAACTTCCCCCGGCTAGCTTCTCACTTCAAGCTCACACTTCCAACTTCACACTTCAAACTTCACACATGTCCTTTTCCTCCGAAGATCCGCCGACCGGCACCGACTTTATCGAGCAAACTCTGTCCGCGCCTGAAAACGCGGAAGAGTCGGCCTTGCGCCCGCTCTCGTTTAGCGACTTCGCGGGACAAGATAAGACCCTCGAGCGGCTGAAGGTGATGGTCGGCGCGGCGCGTGATCGCGGCGAGCCGCTCAACCACATTCTCCTCAGCGGCCCTCCCGGCTTGGGTAAGACCACCCTCTCGCTCATCCTCGGCAACGAAATGGGCACCAAGGTGAACATCACCTCTGGGCCCGTCATCGATAAGCCAGCCGACCTCGCCGGCCTTTTGACCAACCTGAACGAGGGCGACATTCTCTTTATCGACGAGATCCACCGCATCCCCAAGACGGTGGAAGAGTATCTCTACTCCGCGATGGAAGACTTCCGGATCGACATCATGATCGATCAAGGACCCAACGCCCGCAGCGTGCGGCTCAACCTCCCCCGCTTCACCCTACTCGGTGCCACCACCCGCATGGGCTTGCTCACCGCTCCCCTGCGCAGTCGTTTCACCCTGCAGACCCGTCTCAACTATTACAGCCACAGCGTGCTGCAGGGCATCATCGAGCGCACTTGTGGCATCCTGGAAGTTCCCTTCGAGCCCGCAGGCGCAGCCGAGATCGCGCGTCGCGCCCGCGGCACCCCGCGCATCGCCAATAACTTGGTCAACTTCTGCCGCGACTACGCCCAACAACGTGGCAACGGCACCATCACCCAAACCTCCGCTGCCGCCGCACTGGAACTCTTGGAGATCGACCAACGCGGCTTGGACGAAATGGACAAGCAGGTCATGCGCGTCATGGCGGAAAACTACCGCGGCGGCCCCGTCGGCCTCGGCACGGTGGCGGTCGCGGTCGGCGAAGAAGCCCACACCTTGGAAGAAGTGCATGAGCCCTTTTTGATTCAGGAAGGCTACCTGCAACGCACCGCACAAGGTCGCGTGCTGACAGAAAAGGGCTGGCACGTGATCGGGCTGGAGCCCAAAGGCGGCGCCCAAGCAGAACTGCTATAAGCCTGCAATAAGCCAATTGAGGCTTGGTTCACTCTTACCTGACCTCGTGTATCTCACGGATACGCTCAGCGGTGTCGGGGTGAGTCTGAAACATATAGGCCCATCCGGGCAACTGCTCTTCTTGCTCTAGGATCTCAAACAAGCGCTCAGCCCCATCGCGACTACCGTAAACTTGATCCAGCACCTGCAATGCAAAACGATCCGCCGCGCGCTCTTCTTCACGACTGTAATTCAGAGCTAGAAAGTTCGAGACTGTATCGAAGAGAGCATTACTTTGAAAGCCCGTCAGAAGCATCAACCCAGCGCCAAAACCAAGTTGACGGCCTAAGCGTTGCAAGTGATCACGCCCCGCGAAGTGTCCTAATTCGTGTGCTAAGACAAAAGCCAAGGCGATCTCCGCATCCAGCGCGTCGAGCAGACCTTGCGTCAGGATGATGTGGCCTCCGGGCAGGGCAAAGGCATTCGGCTGCGTAGACGACTGATAGCCAAGCTGATAGTGCAGCGGCGGCACGCCTGTGGCTTGTTGCACTTTGGCTAAAATAGCTTCGGCTTTGCGCCATTGCTGCGCATAGGCCTCGGGCACCTCCTCGGCAAACTCATCAACGAAATGCCCCTCAAATAAGGCGGCCTCCCTTGCCGGCGAAATGCGCGCCACTGCAAAGTCCGTCACCAAGCCAGCCAAAAAATAAAGTAAGCTGAGCACGCATACCGTCAAAAGCGCCAGAGTCAGCAACTCACGCGCGAGCCCCCGGCCTCCGCCGCCGCTACTGTTTTCGGCACTCGCCCCTAGATCGCGTGCAACGTATTTCAATTTTCCGACCGGTAACGAATCGCCGTGCCATAGGCGATCACTTCCACTCCACCGATCCCCTTCTTGCGCGAGTGCACATTGGCAAGGTTGGACGTTTCCAGCCGCAGATTAATGATGGCATCACAATCAGGCACCTGCTCCTTCAGCCGCAAAATCGCCTCGCGCTTCGCGCGGTCTAGCAAACTCTCATAACTACGGACATTACCACCAAAAATATTTCGCAGCGAAGCTAAGATTTTCTTAAAATAATCCAGCGAGACCACGACCGAGGCCACCACCAGATGACCGTCCACGACAGTCCGATCGGCATCAGCGGAACGCGTCGGAAAGATCGGCAGTCTCGCATGCTGCAGCTCCCGCTGACGGATAGAAGCGAAATGCCGACGTTCTAAAATACTGCCCACAACCAAGCCAAAGACTGCCAGAAACACTGGCATGCCATAGACCAAGATCAGCAGCAGCAAATTGATGGTATCTGCGGAATCATCCATGGCCGCTTACTCTGCCCGCACCGCGGTGCCATAGACATATAACTCAGCCGCACCTTGCGCCACAGCCGAAGTCGAGAAGCGAACATTCACCACCGCATTGGCGCCTAAGGCCTGCGCCTGCTCCACCATCCGCGTCGTCGCTTGCTCGCGCGCATCCCCCAATAATTCGGTGTAGCCCTTCAACTCGCCACCCACTAAATTTTTAAAACTAGCCGCAATGTCGCGCCCCACATGCTTCGCGCGCACGGTATTGCCCGTCACCAAACCGTAGTGCTCCACAATCGTTTTGCCCGGCACCTGTTCTACATTGGTTAACACCACCCCTTGAATGCTCGATAAGTTCATACGAATAAGTAACGCTCAAGTTCATAGCAAGTCGAGTGCTTTCTCTTAGTTTTTGTCACGCCCACACTCGAGCGAATGAAGCACATAAACTACAGTCTTCAGCTTGAAGATTGCCGCAAACAGGCATAGATAGCCGCATGATCCAGCCTACAGTCCTCCTATTCGACGTCAACGAGACCTTGCTCGACCTCCGTCCACTACGCAAGTCGATCGGCCACGCACTGGGGGGGCGCGAAGATCTGTTGCCGCTCTGGTTCTCCACCATGCTGCATTATTCACTAGTCGAAACCCTGACCCAAGACTTCCACGGCTTTGACGAAATCGGCACCGCCGCCCTGCGCATGCTAGCGGAGACGCAGCAAATCGAGCTCAGCGCGGAGGCCGCGCAAGAGGCCGTCGTCGGCCCCCTCAACAGCCTGCCCCCGCACCCCGAAGTGCTGGCAGCGCTCCAGCAGCTACGCCAACAAGGCTACCGCCTGGCCACATTGACCAACTCCTCTGCCAGCGGAGCCCAAGCCCAACTAAGCAACGCCGGCATCGAGCCGCTATTGGACAACAGCTACAGCGTCGAGAGCGTGCGCAAATACAAGCCACACAGCGGCGTCTACCGCATGGTGCTCGACGACCTCGCGCTCGAGCCCGAGCAAGTATTGATGGTGGCCGCGCACGCATGGGACCTCGCCGGCGCAAAAAACGTCGGCTTGCAGACCGCCTTCATCCAACGCCCCGGCACCGCGCTCTATCCCAACACCGCGCGCCCCGACTACGTGCTGCGCGATCTCACAGAATTGGCCCAGCGCCTCGCTTAAACCGCGTCCAATCCATCGCATATGCCAGCTAAAGCGCCACCACTGACTCAATTGCCAGTCAGTTTCTACCTACAGGTCTTGATTTGTGCCACCCTATGGGGCAGCGCATTCCCCGTCATCAAGAACAGCTATGCCGCCTTACAAATCACCGGCTACGGCGAACAACTGGTCTTCGCGGGCAGTCGCTTCGTACTGGCAGGACTGATGGTGCTCCCCTTTTGTCGTGGCCCCATCATAGAAAAACTCAAGCAAGCCCCACGTGGACCACTGATGGCGGTGGTGCTCGGGCAGACCTTCTTTCAATACATCTTCTTTTACTACGGGCTCAGCATTTCAACCGGCACCCTCGGGGCCCTGCTGGTGGGCTCGGGCAGTTTCTGGTGGATGTTGCTCGCGCCGATGATACTCAAGACCGCTCCGCCCCAGCGCATTCACTGGATACTGCTGGGCGTGTGTTCGATCGGTATCGCCTGTGCGATTTACCAGCCCGGCGCCGACTTAAAAAACGCCGGTCTCGGCACGCTCGCCTTTCTCGCCGCATCCGGTTCCGGCGCCGTGGCCGCAACCTTCCTGAAAAAAGTCGCCCCCGTCGCTGGCAGTCGTTGCACCACCGCATTTTCACTCAGTCTGGGCGGCCTCATGCTCTTGCTCATTTCTGCCAGCGCCTGGTCCAGCTACATCGCCCACTTCAATCTCACCACCCTCTTGGTCACGCTCTACCTCGCGGCCCTGTCCGCCACTGCTTTCACACTCTGGAATCGTCTAATTGAGCTCTACAGTGTCAATGTGCTCTCCACCTTTCGCTTCCTGATTCCTCTGATGGGCGTGATCGAATCCACCCTCTTCATCCCCGGCGAAAACCTACGTCCCGGCCTCATCATCGGAGCCCTGATCGTCGTCACCTCACTCATCATCATTTCCCAAGTCAAAGAAGCCCCCGTGGAAGGTCGCTGCATTCGTCCTTAGGAAAGGAGGAGGGAACGTCGAACGTCCAACGCTCAACGTCGAACATCGAATGTAGAGGCCACGGAATACTGACTGCACGGCTTTCCCCGGGATCGCCAATCTCCGCATTGGCAGCGGTGGCACTGGCTGCAGTAGCCGAGGCCGAAACGACGCTCCCCGGTTCTGAGAACCGAGGCAAAAGGGAGGGAACGTCGAACATCCAACGCCCAACGTCGAACATCGAATG